>JAJDBQ010000018.1 GCA_029261255.1 Nitrospirales bacterium | reverse complement strand
CACGACGCGATCTTTAAACGAAAGCGTTGGGTGATTGACGCAATCGTTTTTAATATACAATTGATCGAGGCCTAAAAAGGCGCCAAGGTTTTTGGCATGCACCAGTGGAGTGTAGCCAGCGTTCTTGCCGATGAAGTTCGTCCCTTCGACAGGAAGCAAGTCCACATAGCGCCAGAGGCTTTTCGGGCCAGCAAGAATTTTGTCTCGGGAGATCTCTCTTTTAATCTCGGCATAATCATATTTGACTTCCAACGGTCCAAAGCATAGCTCACAGACGTGGATATCTAGTGTAGGATATTCTTTGCCACATTCCCGGCAGACTAGCGATTGCATTTTCTTTGTCATAATGGAAATCTCGTCTTCAATTTCGCGGAGATAGTAGTCATATTCCGCATGAAATAGGTGACGTTAGAGTGCACAGGCCTCTGGTTCGTCATAATCAATAAGTTCTGTAATCGATGCGTTTGGACCACAGAGTGTACATGAAGGATTTCGTTTAACCCGAATTTCTCGAAAGGCGGTGGTTCGAGCGTCAAAGTCTAACAGTCGATTCGTTAATGGTTGGCCAATCTTTAAAATGAGCTTGACCGCTTCGGTCGCTTGAATGGTGCCAATGATGCCCGCGACCACTCCAATAATCCCGGCTTCCTGACAGGTAGGAACGACGCCTGGGGGTGGCGGGTTTTTGAAAATACACCGATAACAGGCCGACTCATTTGGCACAATGGTCATCACCCGTCCTTCAAACCGAAGAATCCCGCCATGAACGAGGGGTTTATTTTCCATGTAACAAGCATCATTGATGAGAAACTTGGCTGGAAAATTATCCACGCCATCAATGACCACATCATATTGACTAATTAACTCTCGAGCGTTCTTGGCTGTTAATCGTTCTTCATACGTATTGACCTGGACGTCAGGGTTTAATGCCTGAATTTTCTCTTTCGCGGAAATGGCTTTGGGGCGCCCGACGTCAGGGGTATGGTGAAGGACCTGCCGTTGTAGGTTCGAAAGATCCACCACATCACTATCAATCAATCCAATGGTGCCGATACCGGCTGCTCCCAAGTAATAGGCGACGGGGCAACCCAATCCGCCCGCACCGACGACAAAGACTTTGGCTTGCGAGAGTTTCTTTTGCCCTTTCCCGCCAACTTCGGGCAAGAGTATATGACGGCTATAGCGTGTGATCTGATCTTCGGTAAAGCTCATGGCTATTCAGGTGTTAAGAGACAATGATTAAATGTTGAAGTATTTTTCAATACTCAAATAGCGTTCGCCGGTGTCGCAGAGAATGGTCACGACATTTTTCCCTTTTCCGATGGATTCAGCGACTTTTTGTGCAGCAAAGACATTGGCTCCTGCGGAGATTCCAACGAGGAGGCCTTCTTTCTTCGCGAGCTGTTTCGTGGTTTGATAGGCTTCTTCGTCTGTCACAGTCATAATTTGATCAAGTAACGATCGATTGAGCACTTCTGGGACAAAGCCTGCGCCAATACCTTGTATTTTGTGTGGTCCAGCTTCTCCTCCAGATAAGACCGGTGAGCCTGCAGGTTCTACTGCGACAATTTTCACATTCGGGTTTTTCTCTTTGAAGACTTCTCCACAGCCGGTAATGGTGCCACCAGTTCCCACAGCGGCAACAAAGGCATCAACCTTCCCGTCCAGGGCATCCCAAATTTCCAATGCCGTCGTTTTGCGGTGGATGGCCGGATTGGCTGGATTCGAAAACTGGTTCGGCATGAAATATTCGGGATTCTGTTCTAAAATGCTTTCTGCTTCTTTTATAGAACCGCGCATGCCTTCTCTTGCAGGGGTCAACACCAATTGTGCCCCATACGATGACAGGAGGCTGGCTCGTTCCAAGCTCATGCCTTCAGGCATGACCAAGATAAGCTTATAACCACGGACCGCAGACACAAGGGCTAAGCCGATGCCGGTGTTGCCACTCGTGGGCTCGACGATCGTACTCCCAGGTTTCAAGAGGCCCTGTTTCTCGGCCTCATCAATCATGTTCAGACAAATGCGATCTTTGACGCTTCCACCAGGATTGTAGAATTCAGCTTTGCCATAAATCGTTGCCCCTTCAGTTGGGGAGAGACGATTCAATCGAACAAGCGGGGTGCCGCCAATGCCTTCAGTGATGCCTTGCAGTAATTGTGGATTCATGCACCACCGCCCATGAAAAACAAGAATTCCAGCTTGTCATTTTCCTTGAGAGATGTGGTTCCGAGATTTTCCTGGTCAATCATTTCCGTGTTCACTTCAACAGCGACTAATTGTGGATCAATATCTTTGGCCTTAAGAACGTCCATGACCGTAGAAACCTCTAGGTTTTCTACTTTACCATTTATGGTCAATTCCATGAATTACTCCAACGTAAGTACCGAAAATCCCTAAACAAAAAAACGTAACAAACCCTTACAAAGCGAGTCAAGAAAAGGCGGTAGATGATCACTCTTTGAGCAGAAGTGGAACTAATTCTTTCGCTCGGCCTTGAAACGACACATCCACTACTGGCGAGTGGGGTGTTGGATCCAAATTCAATTCTACCACGAAGGCTCCATGATCTTTGGCGACAGGTGCAAATGAGGCTGCGGGGTAAACGACACCTGAGGTGCCAATGATGAGCAGCAGGTCACATCGATTCAATGCTGCATAACTCTGTTCAAGGTCTTTCGGTGCTAAGGCCTCGCCAAACCAGACGATGTGGGGTCGTAGGAGGCCCCCACAGTCTGTGCAATTTGGAGGAAAGGCTAGGGGAACTTGAGTATTCTGGGAAACTTCCTGACATTGTGTGCAGCGGACCTTCCAAATATTCCCATGAATTTCTGAAATGTTCTGCGTTCCGGCCGTTGTATGGAGGCCGTCTACATTTTGAGTAATCACCCAAAAGTCTGGAATCAAGGTCTCAAGTTTGACGAGGGTTTCATGTGCGATATTAGGACGTTTGGTGGCAAGTAATTCTCGTCGCCAGTTGTACCATTCCCACACCAGTTGAGGATCGCGGTCAAATGCTTCAGGCGAGGCCAGTTCTTCTGGACGGAAGTTTTTCCAAAGTCCCTCAGGTCCACGAAATGTGGGGACCCCGCTGTCGGCAGAAATTCCTGCACCAGTCAGCACTGTCACGGATTGAGCTTGCTGAATGCGATCTCGCACATCAAGTATGGTGAATTGGCTTGACATTACTTAGCGTTTTTGGAGGGCAGATATATAGAGAGCAATCCTACGTATTTCATCGAACATGTTTTGTAAGGGCATATTTATAGATAATTTCTCTTTAAGTAGAGTCAAGAAGGTGAGCAAGTTATAATCTCAGTCTTGGATCCTGTGTATGCTCCTTCACCTGTAATGATGTCGAGGGATGATATGAAAAAATTCATCAAAACTGCATTGTGGATTGTATTGGGTGGCATGTTTATCATGGCAGGAGGAGCAAAACTCATGGGAGAACATTCTCAGGTCGAACATTTTGCTTTATGGGGTTATCCCCTTTGGTTTTTATATGTGATCGGGTTTATTGAAGTGGCCGGAGGAATATGCTTGTTTATTCCCAAAACGCAATTCTACGGGATTGTGGTACTGAGTATCACCATGGTTGGCGCCGCTGTGACGCATTTGGTGGCCCACGAAATGAGTGCGTTTCCTGTTCCGCTTGTGCTTCTCGCCCTCTTAGTCATGTTGGCGTGGACAATGCCAAAAGAGCCTAAGCAGAGTGGGGAGGACTAATGGTTGTCAGGGATGGTTATGAGGATTAGTTGATTCTTCTGTATCGGGGAAGACCATCTTCAAGATCCCCATCATGAAGAATTCTGATCGACTGTGGGTAGGAGTATTCAAGAGAGCAAGCAGTTGGGACATGAAGATCAACGTTGATGAATGAGGTCTTATTCAAGATGATGAGATGTGCAAGCAGCCCGAATGAATCTGACGAATACTTATGCTAGATGTCGTTCTCTATGAACCAGAAATTCCTCCGAATACTGGGAACATCATTCGCCTCTGTGCCAATACGGGGTTTGGGTTACATCTGATTCACCCGCTGGGCTTTGAATTAGATGACAAACGAGCCCGTCGTGCTGGGTTGGATTATCACGAATTAGCACGGATGAAGGATTATCCGACATTGCAAGATTATTTTGATACACATCAACCACCACGTGTTTTTGCTATTACGACAAAAGGCGAAACGAACTATCATCAAGTGGCTTTTCGACCGGGTGATGCGCTGCTTTTTGGTCCCGAAACACGAGGTTTGCCGGCACATATCTTAGAGTCGCTTCCGTCAACGCAACGGTTACGCATACCCATGCAACCGAGCTCTCGGAGTCTTAATTTAAACAATGCCGTGGCTGTGGTGGTGTACGAAGCCTGGCGACAGCATCAGTTTCAAGGGGCACAATAAAGTGCTCTCTCGCATAGAGGGAATTTTTCAAAAATCCTCTCTCCCTCGCCATTCCAGAGCCATGACTCTTGATGCTACTTTTTTTGCTGATTTCGTATCCTGTTCATGTACTCAAGACATTGCCGACATTTCATGAAGCCATCAACTTTCGCTCTACGTGCCGTCCTTCCTCTTGCCTTGGTCTACGGATTGTTCTTTCTTACCTTGAGTCCAGCCAAAGCCGATTCGATTAACTCCCTCAACGATTTCCGAACCACCGACGCCACAGGAACAATCAAGGGGCTGTACAAGGTGGAAGGCGGAAACGTTGACGATACGATTGACCAGACTGCATTGAATTCTTTAAAGGTCACGGGGTCTGAGCCTAATCACTCGGTGTCCTTTTATCGGAAAAAAACTCGTGATATGAGAGATGACTTTTCTTATGATCAACATCCACATGTTGCAGGATTGGTCTTAGACTCTCGGGACTCAGAGGCTTTGAGCAATTTTATTAGCGCGGCAACTTTTTAGGGGCGACGTGAATTATTGAGAGGGAGGGGTCGCATCTCTTTTCATGACGGGTTTAACTCGGTTTTTGCAATACCCACGAGTCCTTGAAAGGCTTCTCGTGCGAGGGTGTGTCTTCTTGATGATCTAAAGAATACTCTGATTCTCTGACAGCAGATTATTGAAGATCGTTTCACTTAAAAACCTGACTCCTTTCGGAGGCAGGATTTTTTTGTATGCAGTGCCCAAAGCCGTGAATTTGTGGAAAGAATATTCTAAGAGATATTTTATTCGCGATACTACCATGAACAAAGAAGTCGAATCATCATACTGCACGAGTGACGTTCCAATTTAAGCAAGTGTTTACGAAATTGTCCAAGCATTCGTCAGTAGCTCATATCATTTCTCGTCCAAAACCATAACATTCTTTTTTCGTGCTCAATAGGGTAGGGATTTAGGGCTGCCACCCTCTATCCGTACTTGCATGCTTTTCATGGTGCTAGTCGAAGTTGCCCACACAAGGGGTACTCTTTGCCTAGTATTTTCAGGCGTGCCTTCTAGACTCATCCTAATTTTCTGCGTTTTCTTGAGGTTGCCGGTCATCGGTTTTCGGCATAAAACTTGAGAAGGTTTTAACAGACTCTTCTTCAATGACCTTGATACCTGTGTGAGTAAGAGAATGAAAAGATGACGAATACGTTAAGCCTCTGGGAATTTTTGAGTCGGGATGTTGCATTTTTGGGAGGGCCCTCCAGTCCAATGCTGAGTTGGCTCGGGGTTTTCGGGATGCTCTTCTTTTTTCTCTGGCACGTACGGAAGTTAAAGAACGAGGTTTCTTGGGTTCAGCGAGGATTCGAACGGGTGCGTCCGAAGCTGGTCGCCCTTGCCCAGGAACGTGGTGATGTTGATCGAGACCGGTTTACTCATGGTTCTGATAAGTCGACCCGCACTCAAGCCCGGCGGGGAGTTGACCCGTCTATGCGGACTGATTGCCGTGATCTACATGCGCTCGACGAAGAGTTGAACAAAGAGCCGCTGTTTCGAGGAGCCTGGGTTCAATATCGTACGACCCTGATTCTGGAACACGTGCCGTGGTTTATGGAGCCAAGGTTGTTTAGTACCAGGCGTGCGGAGGATGTGTTGACCCAAGAAGTGCTTATGCGGAATCGCATTAACTTTTCCTTTTACCAGCAATTTCCTGCCTTGATGACGAGCCTGGGGCTATTACTGACCTTTCTCGCGTTGTTTGTTGGATTAGGGAAGTTGCATGCGGAGGGGAGTGAAATTGTCGGCATTCAAGGACTCATTAACGGATTAGCTGGAAAATTTTTAACGTCGATTGTCGGACTAATGATCGCTAATGTGTTTACCTTTATTGAGAGGCCTATGGTGTCTAGACTAATGCAGGCCCACCATACGTTTCTTGAATTAATCGATCAACTTTTTCCCCGAAAATCCATGGAACAGATGTTGGAGCAATTAAGCTCATTAGAAACACAATCTCAAAGTGATCAAGCGATTGTTGGGGAAAGCCGTCCCATGATTGGTGGAGAATGGGGCATGGCGGGGCTAACTGGGCCTATCGCCAGTTTAACTTCGAGTATTCAGTCCTTGACCGCATTGCAAGAGGCTGCGCATAACGAAACACAACGCATGATGGAGAACTCACCAGGTGCCCTGAGGAATGACCTTCAGGATTCGCTCGACGAATTGACGGAAACCATTCATGGCCTCACCAAGGTTCTCAAGGAGAAGCCTCCACCGGCTCCATCGCTAGGGCCGATTTCCAATCACCGCCCTCTTTTATGGAAAGCTCCAGTTGACGTTCCTGTATTGTCCGATGATCAGCCTTCGCAGAAACCCCAATCGTGGCCGCGGTGGCCACGGCTATCGAAATCACGGCGTGCCGGATGAATTTCCCAATGAATCAGAAAGAGTTTTCTTCTCCCACGACTCATGGTTTGACTGACCTGATGACCTCGCTCGTCATGGTTTTCATCCTGTTATTTGTGGCCTTTATCACGCAAACCTCATCGGAAGCGCAGTCGGCGTTGCAAGAACATAAAGATGATGTGCAAACGGCGTTGAAGGATCACCTTTCGCGCTTAGGGCTGTCGCTGGATGCTGATCCTCGGGATCCTCTGACTCTCATGATTGTGGTCCCAGAGAACCTGCTGACGTTTGAGTTTGCCCAAAGTCGACTTTCCGCTAAAGCTCATACGTTTTTAGAGGAGGCGATGCCGTTCTATGCTTCAGCCGTTTGCGGCCCGTTGCGGCAGACCATCGACTCCCTTGCCATTCAAGGTCATACGGATGATCGTGGAGATGATGCCTATAATTTGCAATTGAGCCAGGAGCGATCATTGGCCGTGATGGTGAAGGGGCTTGAGGTCATTCGGGCCCGATCGCCCTCTGCGTACCAATGCTTTCAAGAGATGACCTCAGCCTCTGGCCGTGGCCGACAAGAGTTGATCTATGATGTGAATCATCAAGTTAATCGTGAGAAAAGTCGCCGCGTGATCTTTAAAATTCGCCTTCGCTCTACCGAGCAACGTCATGTAGTTGAGAGATTGCTCTCAGTAAAAGGTACAATGCTCTAACGAGAAGCGGATATTTCTTGAAATAGATTTACCTCACTGCCAAGCGTAATCTGCCCCTTTCACACTTCGTACGACCCTTCCTTCTGTCCTCTTTGTTGTTTCTCGTTCATTTTTGAGAAGTTCCTTCTATCTCAATTCATCAGATGAAGAGTGAGATGACTGCCCGGAGACATTCAAATTATTGAATTCGAACCTATCGCGTTTGGAGAATACAAAATCATTTTGGTAGAATAATTTAGTATTTTTTCGCTCAATAATGGAGGAATGTATGCCTGTCAAATCTATTATTTTCACGCCTCTTTGCCTCATTTTGCTTGCCTCATTCGTGATGGCTGATGAGGAAAAGCATCATGATCAAATGGATATGCAGGCTATGACGGAAGTCTACACGAAGTTGGCAACTCCCGGTCCCCACCACAAACAGCTCGCAAGCAAGGTCGGTACCTGGACGACGAAGACGAAGTCCTGGATGGATCCCACTCAACCTCCAATGGAATCGATTGGATCCTGCAGGAATACGATGTTGTTGGATGGACGATTTCTCCATGAGGAGTGTACAGGATCTATGATGGGGCAGCCGTTCACCGGGATTGGATTGAATGGGTACGATAACCACACTCACAAATATGTATCGACCTGGATGGATTCGATGGGCACCGGCATCTATCTTTTTGAAGGAACCGCTAGCGCAGATGGAAAAACGATCACACAGCTAAGTAGCTACGATGATCCTATGGAAGGGCACATGAAGCTGCGAGCTGTAACCACGATTGTGGATGAGAATTCCCATATCTTCGAGATGTTTAGTACTGGGAAGAGCGGCAAGGAGGCAAAAATGATGGAAATCATGTACGCCCGGAAATCTTGATTGAGAGAGGTCTGCTAGAAACCAGGCAAGTCTTCGGTTCTATGAGATTTGAGGTAATAATTCCGAAAACCCTAAGCCGGTAGTTAACTCTCTCAGTCTATTCAAGTTCGGGGAGAGCTTCACGTTGGTTCTATGAAATTCTCGACGGACGGGATAGTTTTTGCGGAGTTTGTCGAATAAAGCTGGCCGTTCGTCTAAAGGAGAGGTGAGAAGACTGTCCAGTCGACGATGATCGGCTTCCACATCATATATCTGGGCGATCATTTTTTGTAGCTGCGCTTCATCGGAATATTGCTGGCTGTCCATCTCAATCGATGGAAGAGTCGGTAGAGGAAGCGATTCCTCAGGGTCCCATGTGGGCGGCACGTTCAGATGTTTGCAGAGGGCAGCATAAATCATGAAGGTCCCATTGGCTTTTCCATCTAGTGAGTGGCCAGCAATATGGGAAGTGCCCAATGTGACCGCTTGAAAGAGGTCCCAATTGATAGCTGGTTCGTTTTCCCACACATCAATGACCGTCATGCCGATTTGCTTCTGGGTAATCGCATTCAGTAATGCATCTGTATCGACGACTTCGCCTCGGGCTGCGTTGATGAAGATGCCCGCGGGCTTCACCCATTTAAACGTGTGTTCGTTCAGTAAATGATATGTCGGATAGGCTCCCTCTGTGGTAAGGGGCGTATGCAAGGTCACCACATCACAGCCAAGGGTTTCTTTCAGCGATGAGTGATCGATTTCTCCAATATCTGCTAAAGGGGGATCATGAAGAACAGGAAGCATGCCAAGGACTTCAGCTTTTTGTTTGACCAATTTCCCAATATTCCCCACCCCAACAATCCCGAGGGTTTTTCCCTCTAAGGCAATCCCTTTTTCTTTGTTCAGCCACAGCAATGATGCCATGACGTATTCCGCTACTGAATTGGCATTGGACCCTGCTGCTGAGGTGAAGCCTATATTCTGGGATCTAAGATATTCTGTGTCCATGTGATCGGTTCCTGCGGATGCGGAGCCCACAAATTCGACTGGGGTGTTTTCCAATAACGCTTCATTGACTTGTGTGATGGATCGGATCAGTAAAATGTTTGTGTTGTTCAGATCAGCCGATCTGATTGATCGTCCTGGCAAAATAGACAGATCTCCCAGACCGCTAAAGGCTTCTTGTAAATAGGGGATATTCTCTCCAGCGACAATGTTGAGTCTCTTCTTCATCTTGTATTAGCCAGCCTTTTATTGTGAGATGAGCAATATCAATTCTGTTCTTCATAGTAACATGACACTTTGGGACAGTCTTTTCCATCAATGGGGTCTCATTGCATTCTTCATATGGTTTTGATATTTCTGTTCGAAGGGTAAGAATATATCGTTTTTGATTGTTTACTTTTGTCCGGGCAAGGAAATCATCATGGGGAAGCGCAGTAAAAGTCACCAATCCAAAAGTCCTGAAAGTACTCCGGAATCTTCGAGTCATATTTCAGTTGGTGCTCCTAAGGCCACACCAGCACTAGACATGTCTCTCATTTTCCTAGCAGGGATCGGCATTCTTCTCACGACTTACCTGACCTACGTTGCCTGGTTTGAGGCTCACCCGGCTTTTTGCAGTGAGGGTTCAGGTTGTGATTCGGTGCAAGCCAGTCGATGGGCAACATTTCTTGGCATGCCCATGGCATTTTGGGGTTTGCTAACGTATGTCATGCTTGCTTGGTTGATCTGGCGGGCCAAACGGAAACCTGCTAGCTGGACGATGGTGCTGTTCGTGGCCGTGTCTGGGTTTGCTATTAGTGCATATCTCACTGTTGTGTCAGTGGTGGAGATCGAGGCGACCTGCCCCTATTGCCTTGCCTCATTCGGCATCATCACAACACTCATGATTCTGACGTTGGTGCGACAACCACTGAACTGGTCAACTTCCTTGAAGGAAGCACTGGTCATTGCAGTGATCCTGATTGGTGGCTTACATTTGCATTATAGCGGTGTGTTTGATGCCGCAGCAGGCCCAGAAGATCCTCAACTTCAAGCCTTGGCGATCCACTTGGCTGACAAGGGTGTCAAATTCTATGGCGCTTATTGGTGCCCTCGATGCCAAGAACAGAAAGCCATGTTTGAAGCCTCCGCAGAGCGATTGCCATATGTTGAATGTAGTTCTGGAGGGCGAAAAAGTGCTCTCACTAAAGCCTGTGCAGAAGAGCAGGTTAAAAGCTATCCAACTTGGATTATAGGCGAACGACGTTTAACAGGTCTTCAAACACCTCGTTCCTTGGCGGCTGCAACGAGTTTTGGCTGGAAGGACTAGATGTTAGCTAGCAAGGGATCTGTAAAATTGTTTTTGCTCGCCCATAATATTTCGTAGGGTACATTTTCCAGTACTTGGGGATTGCGTCTGGAGGTTCCTCCTCCATTGACTCTCGGATTTGATCCTTTCCTTGACTCTCGCTGAATCTCCTATTGCGAGTTTCTGTAATATTTCTTCAAGACATTCGACTGCATAGCATCAGATATTGATTGGGGCACTTCCAAGGGAAACGCTCTCGGTCTACATCGGGAATGGATATTATTTCCGATGTAGTAGTCGTGCTCTTGTCTGGCGGGATTCTTTTTTGTGCGTGACTGTTGGTTTGTCAGTCTAATTCATGTGGCTGGTTACTCTTTTAGTACAAAATTATGAACAGATTACTTTATTTTTTACCTTGCCTCTTCCTTTCTGTCTGTTTTGGCACTCCAACCTGGGGGGAAGAATTCGAATGGACCTCAGTGGGTATTCGCGGAGGGGTGAACTTCAAGGATGCGGGGTTGCCACCTGGAGAGAAAGAGGACTTTGAACAATTTGATGTCGTAGGGACTCTTGGGTTTCCAGGTGCTTGGGAAGCCCCTTGGGGTTGGGACGCTCGGTATCAAATGACGACGTCTGGCGGAGCGTTGAGAGAAAATGGGAATGCAGGGTTTATTGGCACGATGACTGTAGGCATTGCCGTTACCAAAATGCCTTGGCGCACAACTCTAGATTTCGGACTAGGTGGGGCGTTGCTCAGTAAGTGGAAATTTGGTCGACAAAATGTGGGAGGCCCTTTTCAATTTATTGCCCATGGCGGATGGCTCTTTCATTTTCCTGGGAATTTTTTGGCTGGATACCGTTTTCATCATATGTCTGATGGAACGATCTATGGTAATAATCGAGGCGTAGATTTGCACATGTTGGAGTTGCGCTATCCTTTTAGTACTCTCTGATAAATGGTTGAGATTGACAACTGCAGGTTATGAGAAATTATTCATTCTTGGTGATGTCCTTGTTCTATCAAGCAAGGAATATGGCCAAGTTGCCGAAAGGAAAGAGTATTTTCAAAGACTCATCATAAAGTGGAGAAAGTCTGGTGCGGCTTCAACGACGTGTTTTCCTACTGCTTCTTTCGTGTTTCCTTTCCGTGATCCTTATTCCTAGCGATCTTTGGGCGAGTCCGACTTTTTTGAATCGGCAAGCCTACCCGCTGCAAATTGGTCTAACGGAAATTGGCCGATTCCATGAGAATGACTTAAAGACCTTTGAAGTCTGGACACAATGGAATAATTCTTCCAATCACAGAGTTGTTGTCAAAATCACCTTTACGTTTTTTGATAAAGATTCGGCAGACTCGAAATTGGGAGAAGATGGGAAGGATGATTCGCTCATGGCCGTCACTCAGACCGTCACGATTCCTGAACAAGTCAGTAGCTGGGGAAAGTATTTTCAACTCACCGCCATTGGGCACAAACTGAATCAAGGTTTTGATCATCCCGCAGAAGGTGCAGGGTTGGAACTCTATATCGATGCACAAGTCATATCAGTACAACACCTCATGCGCGAGTAACGCTATTTCCCTGTTTTCTCCTCCGGTTCTCTTTTCTTCTTAGCATCGACATTCGTTTTTCAAATTAATTCTGCATCATACCGCAAAATGGGTATTGTTATGTTCTCGAATGAGGAGGTATTGGATGATAGTCATGAAATAGAGTCAAACGACGATTAAAGAAATTTAACAGACAGGGAGGTAATCTGGTGCGGTCCCGATTACATGTGCTCCTACTTCTTTATTTCTCCATCCTACTCATTGGTCTGTTGCCTGCTTCTGTCTGGGCGGGTCCGACTTTTATGAATAGACAAGCCTACCCTCAGCAACTCGGCTTAACAGAAGTAGGTCGGTTTCAGAATAATGACTTAAAAACCTTTGAAGTTTTGACGCAGTGGAACAACCCTTCCAATGACAAAATTGTCATTCATGTGACCTTCACGTTTTTTGATAAAGATTCAGAAGATGCGCAGCTAGGGGAGGACGGGAAGGATGATACCCTTATGGTCGTGACGGAGACCATGACCATTCCTGAACAGGTGAATAATTGGGGGAAATACTTTCAACTGACCGCGATTGGGTACAAACTGAATCAAGGCTTTGATCATCCCGAAGAGGGCGCGGGGCTGGAATTGTACCTTGATGCTCAAATTACCTCTATCCACCATCTTCCCTCTCAATAAGGTCTCAAGGACTTCTCGTATTTTCTTGTTTTGGCAGGATTGTTACGCCTTGCATCGTTTCGGTAAAAGCTAGCCCAATACGCAGGTTTTTCCTTTCTCTTTCACCATCGTCGTCTTGTCTCGATGGCATCGACCATAATTCGAATCTGAATAAGCATAGCGCTTGTCGATGAGAAAGCGGCTTTAGCCTGGTATGGGAAGGACTGCGGATTTCTACCTACGTTTATGAATGGAATGTGACTGAAATTAGTGAGATGGCTTGGGGAAATATGGAATGGTGGTAGCCTGATTCGGAGAGTCAGAGGATTGTTTTGAGTTCTCCTATGTCACCAACAGGACAGGGGGAAAGTGGCGTAAAAAATGTGGCTATTGTTCATGTCTTGACGTAAACAGGCAAGAGGAAGTGCCCGTGATAGTTTGTCCCTGAGCGCTCACCATGAACCTCTAGTTCCCAGAATTTAGCAGGCCGCTCACTGGGAGTGCTGGCGAGATCTTTATCGTTTGGTAGACTCCAAGAGCATCGAAGTTCCCCAGTTTCGTTGACGAGTTCTCCTCGAATCGATTGAGCATCCTGATAAATTTGATAACAGACGACGATGGAGTCTCGTTTTCGTCCGTCTTCTCTTTCCCGAATCTCATAGGCTTCTTCGATGCACCGAAGAGTCATTTGAACGGTGCTGAGATCTTCTGGTAATCGCTCGATGGTGAGGTACATCGTCTGACCTAGAAAAAATGGGAAATCACCAAAGCTGACGCGGCCATTGCCGAATGTCCAGTATTGCTTCAAATTTTTGAGAAGATAACTCCCAACGCCAAAAACAATAATCACATCCAAAAATCCAGTCAGGATTTTCCAAAACAGCCCACCAGAACCCGAGAGAAATGCGATCCAATTAAATGGCGCAAGAAACGCAGCAAAGACGAGTCCGGCGATGAAGCTGTTGAAGACTTCTTTGAAGGTATGATCAATGATCCCCGTGGCTTGCCAAGGATAATCCCAGAACCATGGCTTGTCAGGTAGTTGTTGCTGGCCATGAGAACGATTCCACTGGCGATGCAGGCCATTTGCTCCATGAACCATGAGCCAGATTCCACATACCACAAATAGCCCTCCACAAATACCAATGACCCATAGCGGAGCATGAATTGAGGATCGAGGATAGTCCATCCATCCTATCCCAATAGCAAGAATCGGTGAGCCTAGAATGAGAAAGACGGCACCAAAGAGAATAGCTGGCCAGCCGTGAATCGTGGTGTGGCTAAATGGTTTGTGGTTTTTAAGGGCTATACGCTCGGCTGGGGGTTGGAGGGGAGGTGGCATAGCTGTTCCTGGTCAGGGCACAAGCGTTTTGGTCGATGATGTTCTCAGTGTGTCTTCGGTTGCTCCTCTCAATGTATTGATCTGGTGAGAGTTGTCGGGGTTCGTCTTAGCAAGAATCAATCAAATCTTAAGATATCGTGCCCAAATCTCATAACCTTATATGTGCCTGCAGATTTTTGAGTATTCAGGAGCGGGCTGTTCTGCTTAACCCTGTTCTGTCCAAAGGGTTCTTATTTGTAGTTGGGTTTTGCCCCGCTGGTTGAGCAAGTAATTGCACTTACTGCTTGAGTTCATGCGGAGGCGATACAGGTGGATTTATTACCACGTAAGTCTTTGAATTTTCCGGGCTCAATTCTCAAGAAGGTTCAATGAATGCAGCGAAGATCGCCGCTGAACCTTATGTGATGGTCACTTATTGGAAATCATTCGAAGAGCTTGAACGACCCCATGCGGACGAAGTGTTCAATGACATTTTTTCGGTAGTAGCTGGCATGTGAACCGACACAATGGAATGAGGGTACGACATGTTCTTCAAGGTGAAGCAAACGCGTCATAATGGATAAGATTATAGAGGCCTACCTCCTTGCCATGCACAAATCCATACGGCGCCTGTGAGTCATGTCCCCCTGTGTGCCATACCCGCAGGCTGTGGCGGCTATCCATCTGGGAATTCTGTGGAGCAATTCCTGCCAAAAACTAGCAGGAATGACTGAGGGACGTTAGTGTGTTGGCTTGGGGGAATTTTGTTATACGCTAAAATGGGATGTGCCCTTATTTGTTCCTCCAGTACTTTTTGTCTGTCTTTTCATTACTGAAGCGACAAGGATTACTACGCCATTTTTTAGTTTGCTGCGTATTAGGATTCTAACTGGTCTATAGTCAGGCTTACATTGGGTGCGACCTTGCGCCCAGGAACGCCTAAGAGTGTAGGGGGAAGTAGAGAAAGAATAACAATGATCTTCCCCCACGACCCCGGACACCGAGTTAAGCTGCCTGTTCAAATACTATCGGGATTTGGTGACCGATAGCCGAATGTCTTCTCTGCCGATTGTAATACGTTTCAATGTACTCAAAGATACTGACTTTCGCCATGCGCCGTGTCGTGTACTGCATTCGATGAACGAGTTCGACTTTCAACGTGTGAAAGAAACTTTCTGTGACGGCGTTATCGTAACAAGTCGCCCTTCGCCCCATGCTACAACGCAACCGATTGTTTGCCATTAATCGCTGATAGCGTTTTGAGCAATACTGGCTGCCGCGATCCGAGTGGAGAATGGTGCCCGTGGGGAAGCCCCGACGGAACAACGCCATGCTCAGGGAATCACACACCAGTTGTTGCGTCATGCGTCGGTCCATCGACCATCCCACAATCGCTCGTGAATACAAATCCATCACCACCGCGAGATAGAGCCACCCCTCGTTCGTCGAGATATAGGTGATATCACTGGTCCATTTCTGATTTGGAGCCTCCGCACGAAAGTCCTGTTCGAGCAAATCTGGGGCGACGGGTTTTGAATGAGTCGAATCAGTGGTGACTGTGAATTTCCTCGCCTGAATCGCTTTCAGGCCCAGTCGCTGCATCCTGCGGCCAATGCGGTTTTCGCTACACCTGAGGCCCTCATGGCGTAAGGTCTTCGTAATCCGTGGCGCACCATACCGTTGGCGGTGTTCCGCAAAGATCTCGCGTATCCGTCTATCGAGTTGATGGTTCGAGCGCACGTGTTGACTCTGGCCACGTACGATCCAGTCATAATACCCACTTCGAGAGACGTCCAGAATGCCACACATGAGGGTGACGGGCCAGGCCTTCTTCTGCTCATCAATAAATTGATATCTCATGCGTTTTCCTTGGCGAAGAAGGCCGTCGCTTTTTTTAAGATGTCGCGCTCCATCCGCAGCCGACGATTCTCCGATTCGAGCTCATGGATCCGTTGTTGCTCGGCGGGGCGTTTTCCTTGTCCGGGAAAGGCTTCTGCCTTCTGGGTTTCCAGTTCATCCTTCCATCGCCCAATCAACGCGCCACTCACGCCTAAACTGCGCCCAGCGGCCGCAGAACTGTAGCCATGTTCCACCACCAACGCGACCGCTTCTTGCTTGAATTCCCGACTGTGATGCCTGCGTGTTCGCTTCATTCAACACCTCATTTCAAATTATTATATAATTCTTAACTCGGTGTCCGATATTCCAGGGGAAGATCACAATGGTGGAAAATTTAAACGCAAGCTGCTGAGAATGAGTAACGAAGTGAAGTATTGTCTTGGGAAACCAATGAAAAGGTTTATAGATATGTCAAAACGAAATTTCAGTGTGAAGTGATCTGGCTTTTCAATATTCTGGTAAAGGATTATGCGAGAAGACCGATAGAGGATTTCAATCAAATACAGCTTGAAATTGTCTCAGTGTCGATTGACCCCATAAGGGATAATGGTCATTCAACTTGGATTCATAAACGTAATGTTAGGAGAAATGGTTATGATGAGAATTGCTATGATCAAGACGATCGTTCTCTTAGCTATAAGTCTGAGCATTTTTCCATCGGCGGTATATGCGTTAGGAGATGATCCAGCATTAGTCAATACACATGGCATACCAGATTTTGCAGCGAATCCAACAATCGTTTCAACGAAAAGTGGTAATTGGTTTGATGCCTCCACTTGGGTTGAAGCACGAATACCTGGGGTTAATGATGTTGTTAAAATAGCGGAAGGGCATGTGGTGGTTTATAAAGGCATCAACAACAATGCCTTGTCCACCCTGGGTATCAAAGGAACACTGACATTTGATACAGCGGCTAACAGTCGAATCAAGGTCGGTACGATTTTGGTGTATCGTGAAGGAACATTGAATGTAGGGACTCAATTAAACCCAATCTTAGAAAATGCCAACGTTGAAATAATTATTGCAGATAAACCGCTTGTCACTTCCGTTCCAGGTTCTGCCACAGAAGCGTATGACCCGTTGCAGTATGGGACTGGCATCGTCGGGTTTGGCGAAGTGAATTTCCATGGAAAAGCAATGCCAGCCACGTGGTTACGGCTTCTAGTTGAGCCTTTAGCCGGACATACGACGTTAGTGACTTCTGGAATTCCTACAGATTGGAACGTGGGCGATACAATCATTTTACCAGGAACCAAAAACGAGCCGATCATACGTAAATACTCGAAAGACCCAACGACTCCTATGATTTATGAATTAGAAGAACTTTCTATTTCAAGTATTTCAGGGAATGTCATCACATTGGATCAACCGCTACAGTATGACCACTTAGGCGCTCGTGATAGCGATGAGAATGTCCTGGCTTTGCCTCACGTCGGTAACGTGACGAGAAATATTACTATTCGTTCAGAAGATATTACTGGAACGAGAGGTCATATTTTATTTACAGATCGCGCGAAAGTCGATTTTAGATATGTTGCGATGCTTGGACTGGGCCGTACTCTGGCAGAGCCTGTAGATAATACCATTACTGTTGACGGGGTCGTCACGCATATTGGTACAAATCAAATCGGTCGATACCCAATCCATATGCATCACCACATGGGACCAATAAATCCTACCAATGAAGGATACCAGTTTGTTATTACAGGAACGTCAGTAGACGACGGAGCAAAATGGGGTATCGCTGTACATAATTCGCACTTTGGTCTTATTCATAATAACGTTGTCTATGACGTTGATGGCGCGAGCATCGTCACGGAAGAAGGCAATGAACGGGGAAACGTTTTTAGTAATAATTTTGCTGTGAAAGTCGGGGCTCCTATTAAAAGCTGGTATAATCCTTCGTACGGCGGCGTTGGTGGATTAAATCGCCCCCCATTAAATTTTGCTGACTTTGCGTATGAAGGTTCGGCTTTTTGGTTTACGGGTAACGATAATATTGTGACAGGTAACGTGGCGGCCAACGCTTCTTTTGCCGGGATTATGTATAACGCCAGATCTAGCGGGTTTGCTCCTAATCGTCCATTAGTTCCTAAATTTCGTGGCGCTGAAATTGGTCAGTTATCTCAATGGACTAACTATGCTCCTCGCACACCAGCTCCAGAAGTCTTACTAGCAGACAAGAACGAAGCCTATGCCAGTGCTGTAGGAATGTGGGTTGGTTTTGCGAATAAGGTCGGCACGATTAGCAATACCTTGATCTGGAATGTGAAGCAATACGGACTGTACTCGCAAAGAAACGCATCTGCTAATTATGATGGTCTCACTATTATCACGGATCAAGGTATTTCAAATGATAATTACAGAGGCGTGCAAAACATCGGTATAAATGTCGGTCAGCCAACTTACCAAACAGGTAAAGTGACTTTCACCAACGTAAGAGTTGAAGGGTTCACGTTAGGCATTGATTTACCTACGACGGTTACTACAGGTTCTGTCGACGATAGTAACAGAGTGACTTCCATAACGAATGGCTATCTCAGAAATTACGTAAACGTTAGAGATTCATCCCCACGCCAAAACAACAAAGCATCGATACTAGATAATATAACGTTCTTATTGAATGACGGACCTAATGATAAGCTATTTTCGAGTACTTCAGCGTCTATTATTACTAAGTTCGAACGGCCTTGGAGGAACAGAGGCATACTA
>JAJDBQ010000170.1 GCA_029261255.1 Nitrospirales bacterium | reverse complement strand
ATGGCCAAAGACTTCAACCTCTATGGTCTTCGTCATCTTGGCATTTTGCCTTTAATTGTTGGAACCGTCCAAAAACTCCAGCTCATCAAGGACTTTTTCAATTTTTGAGCGAATAGTGGTCCTCTCATCTTCCCAACCGTCAGACATATCCTGCTGCTTCGCTAATCGCTCACGCGTCGAATCAAGCTCTTGCTCCAAATTCGATTTATCATTCCGCAACTCCACGACAAGATCGAGTAATTTCCTTACTCGAACTTCTAATTTTTCCATTTTTTCCACGCTCACGGACTTCTCCTTTTTTTTAGGCCCAAACGAGCCGGACTATAATTTGTTCAACAAAACCTGTCAAGAGAAATAGGGGGACAGATTTTGCCAAATAACGCTCTGTAAATTCGGTAACTCCCAAGGACCCGCTTCACGTAGCCACGAGTCTCTCTGTAGCCAATGAATTCCACAAATTCATCCGCAGGACGATGCCCATTCTTGGCAATCCACCGCTTGACGGCCTGAGGCCCAGCATTATAGGCCGCCACGGAATACATAAGATTACCCTGATATTTTTCAAGCAATTGCCCTAAATAGTGTATCCCCAACTGAATATTATGCCGAGGTTGGTACAACTGATCAGCGTCATATTTCGAATCAACGAGGTTCAATTGCCTGGCCACCTGCTTTGCCGTCTCCGGCATCAATTGCATCAGTCCAACCGCCCCAACCGGAGAGACGACACGAGCACTATAGAGACTTTCTTCGCGTATGAGTCCAGCAACTAAAAAAGGATCCACTTGCTGAGGGACGAACGATTGAATGACGGCTTGATACCCCATTGGAAACGCTCCCGACCAAACTGGAGAGACCCGCGGCAATTGTCCTGTTCTGAGCTGCTGTCCATAATGACGAATCGCCAATCGAATGCCAATATCATACGCCTCGATTTCTCCTGCAAGGACAGCTAATTGCGAAAATAGCTCGGCATCGTTGCCATGACGAGCAACGACCTGCTCAAATTCATGAACGGCATCAACAGATAATTGAACGGCTTGCAGAGCCTGAAATTTTTGATAGTGAACATCCTGTTGAACCTTCGGCGATATAGCAGATACCGCTGGATCCGATACACGCCTTAGTTGTGGCGCTCTTCCGTCTACCCCAAGCTTACTCTGCGCTAATTGTCCATAATAGGTAAACGGATACGTTTGGCTAAGTTGTCGAAAATGGGAAATGGCTAACTCCCTCTCCTCCAAGCGCTCTTCTGAACGTGCAAGCCAATACGATGCTCGCGATACGGCATAGATGAGTGCAGTCGAACTCGGTGGATTCGTTTTTTGTATGATGGCTTGAAAGCTAATCTTCGCGTCAACATATTGCTCCCTTTGATACTGAATCCAGCCAACTTGCCACAACGCCTCGACTTGTCGTGAAAGTCTCTGGGTGCCCTCGGCAGCCTTCTGATAAACCTGCGCGGCTTCAGACCAACGCTCATGATCCTTCAACCAGGTCCCATAGAAGGTAAAAATTTTTGCTCGTTGATCTTCGGTGAGGCGATCCAATGGCATGGATTTCACCAGATTCGCTAAGGCTTCACCGTTGCCTTGTCGAAAATACGTCCTGGCTAACCACACCCAGGCATCATTTTCCCTGGAACTAGAAGATCGAATGAGTATCTGTAACGCCTTCTCTGCCTGATCGTATTGCTTCAGTCGCACCCAGGCCTTGGCTAACATATATTGAGCCTGAAAATAATGAGGTGTATGCTTCTTAAGAGCCACGATTTGTTGGAATTCCTTGACGGCCGTCCTGGCTGACCCTCGGTTCAACAAGTTCTTCGCTCGCTGATACCTCTCCCCAATGGTCGGGACAAATTCAGGATTGATCCCCTGGATTAACCATTGTTCAGCCTCCGTACTTTCTTGAGTCAACGGAAATTTCCACCACATCTCTCGAAAAATCTCCACTTTTTTGTCGTGTTGCTCAAGTTGCCCCGCGCACTGCCCAATCTGAAAGAGCGCACTAGCAGCATTCGCATGCCTTGGACTCACAGCTAAAGCGTGGGACAACACAGAACGAGCCGTCTGACAATCGCCTATTTTTGACAGGACAGCCCCTCCCTCATACAGCACGTCAGCTCGAAAACGTGATTGGGGAAAACCATCTACAAATTTCACAACCACCTTCGCCGCCTCTGCCCATATCTCGGCGCTCACATAGGCTTGAAACAACCAATAGTGCAGAAAGTCATCTAAAACAGGAAATTCGATCAATGAAACGTGTAGGAGCGGAATGGCTTCAATAGGGTTCAACGTTCGAAGGGCATATCCATAGCGTAATCTTGCCCATTGAGCCCAATGCGTTTCACCATAGACTGTGGTGAGATGATGAAACAGTTGCTTAGTTTTGGCTGAAACCAATGAACCAGAATCCAAGGTATCTAATTCCACCAAGAATTCCGTAAAACAACGAGCAGGTTGCGGGCAAGGAACCGAAGGAGGATTGAGCGAATCCACAGGAGAGGGAAGAATCAGAAGACAACTGACCAAGAACAGTCCGCTGACCCATTGGTGCAATCGCATATTCACCATTGGTTTTATATGGTAGCAGAAGATGAGAAATTTTGGATAATGTTACCGTTGCCTTATCTGGTTGGCCCTAGCAATGCTGACAGACGATTGCAAAACGAAACCCAACATCTGCCTTACATGACATTCAAGCAGAGACTCAGAGAAACAACTCTGGGAAAATATGTACACGATCTAGAAGAAAAGATGAGGAAATAACAAACCGAGGCTGCAATCGAAGAGCCTCCAGTAAACTCCGCCCATAATGCCGCTACACGGAAAGAGGAAAAAGCTCTCGCGCCCACCCTTGCCAACGAGGAAGGTCGTCCCATAGACCCAAACGTACTAAATAGGCTTCACTCTCCCACCCGATCACTCCATCGCTATCTTGAGCCATCCCTCCCCCTTCTAAGACATTGGCAATGTAGACGGCCGTCAAAGCGCAAAAACCAGGACACGAGGACTGAAATGGCTGATCATGGAATGTCACAATAGTCTGCAGCTCCGACGGGACCCCCCAGCGAGCTAAGAACTGCGCGCCACTTTCGGCATGCGTTGTTCCCAATAGGTTTTTCTCTATCGTGCCAAGCTCTTGTCCTCGACATTGAGCTAAATCAACGACAGCCAAAAATACCTGTGCGTGCTGCGTAAGGAAGATTAACATCCCAATATCGTGCAGCAACCCACCCACAAACGATTCCCAAGCGACAGACGAGTCAACTCGTTGCTGAATAGCGATCAGGGCCGCAAGAAATCCCGTTCGCATACTATGGCGCCAGAGCTCTTGGAGTGAGGCTGACGGTAACCCCAACCCTTCGGACAGCGTGAATACTTCTACTCCAATACTCAGGCCACCTTCACAATGAGAGGGGATGGGACCAATTTGTGCTGCGAGGATGTGAAAATATTTTTCCAATTCATCTGTATTGATCTCTGTGAGTTCGGACGACTGAGAAGCACTGCTCATCCTTCAACCCCTATGCTCGCAACAATGCAGGATATTCGCAGCATCGATTCATCAACAACGTCAGAAAAGCCGAAAGGCTGTCTTCCAAATTTTCTATGAAGACACATCACATTCTCCTCGGTTCCCTGAAAAGATCTCTTAAGAATCCGAATATGAGCAGAACAGGAACACAACGAAACGTCTTAGAATTGAGAGAAGAAACGCGCAACGCTAGGTCGCAAATAACGAAAAGAGGAAAATCTGAGAGCGTAGATTGAGGGCCTACAAGTCAGGAAAGTGAAAATTGCCAGGCAATTCCAGAGAAAACGTCGCACCATGGCCGAGACCCTCGCTGTGGGCGCGTAAGGCTCCACCAAGGTTTTTGGCCATGTTTGCTCCGTTATGCAAACTCATACTTCGTACACCATCTTTGGTCGTTTTCCCTTGACCAAAAATCTTGACGAGATCATCTGGAGCGATGCCGCCGCCAGAGTCCTGTATTTCGAGACAGACTGAATCCGGCGGTCCAGGAATAAGCTTTGCACGCACAACAAGTTGCTTCGTTGAAACCGAGGCCATGGCCTGACAGGCATTTCGAATCACATCAACCATCACCTCGAGGACCTGCCGCTTATCAACAATAAGAAATGGAATTTCATCAAACTCTCGAATCACAGTAATCTGCGAAGTCTCGAGAAACTTCTGATTCGCTGCGACAGCTTCTTCCATAAGCTCTATGACAGAAATAGGTTCCGTGATACCTTTGACTTTTGCAAGATCCTGTTGGGACGCCACGCATTGTTGAGCATGGTGTGCATTTTCACGTAATCGTTCTAATTCAGCTATCGCGGTGCGTTGTTCCTCAACTAATTGACCAGATAATTTTTCTAAATAGGCGGGAATTTGTTTTCCCTTAGGGCTCGTGGAGAAGTACGCCCCAAGATCATCTCGATGTTTGTTAAACAGTTGTGAAATCCGACCTACATCACCCACCATGGAATTTTTCATGAGATCAGCCACCACCCCAATGGACACATTGATGCTGTTCAACACATTCCCAATGTTATGCAACACATCTGAAGCCACTTCTGCCATGCCCAACTGTCGAGACGTATCCATGAGTTGTTCATGTAATTGCAACTTTTCCTCTTCCATTCGCTTGCGTTCGGTAATATCCTGCGCCACACACACCAATCCCTGAAATTGCCCCTCCTCATCCCGCATCATGGATCCGGAAACGGAAATAGGAATCAATTGGCCATCACAAGTTAAAAAACTCGATTCAATACCACTCACGGTTCCTTGCATGAGCAAATTCTCAATGATGGCCCCCTGGGCAAATTCTTCCCCGAAAATTAACCCCGGTGATTGACCTAGCAAATCATCCTCTTGATAGCCTAAAAGACTCAGCAACGAAGGATTGATCGACCCAATAGTCAAATTCGCATCGATCACGAGAAGTGAATCCGCCATCGAGCGCAACACATTATTCACATAGAATTTTGATGTCGCTAATTCATCTCGAGCCAATGCCAATTCAGCCTCTTGGTCAACAGGATCCTGAGAGATCGAGTCTATGACTTCACCAACAAGGTCCTCATTCGGATCTGAAACCGTCAATGTCTCTTTCACGACTTTAGCAAAAGTCATATGGGTACCACTCAGGCATAAGGCTAATTGAAAGAGTTCCCCTGGTAACCCAGATGTCCTAAATATTGCCCATTGATCCGGTCTGCTCAATGGCAAACTTGCTGGCCATGGTTCAGTTTCTCCTGACACACACAAGATACACCGCATTGTGCCATCCAGCTCCCAGATCCTTTCAATATTCTCATGCACCGAGGCCCAAGAATCAGTTCGCACAAAAAGAATCACAAGCGAATAAGACAGACCACTGCGCTTCCCTTCTTCCAAGCTTTCAAAGGCTGGCTTCCAATCATCCGCGGTGGAAAGCCAAAAATTACATGGACTCTCGGTGGGGGACATCTGAGGTAGCAACTCCTGCGGTTCATCATATGGTGCGACAGCATCATCAGAAATATGAAGAACCTGCTTTAAAAAATCATGTGCACTGGCATCGTCACATATAGATAACACACGCCTCAGAACAATATGAATGGGAGCGTCTTTCATAATTCGCATTCTCAGAATGGCCTTTTTCTATGTCACAAAAAAAACAGTATCGATAGATCTAGCAGCCCTTATAGAAAATCGAATGATCCAGGTTAAACAGAGCAATCTTAGAAAGATAATGCCCCGATGATGCCAAAGCGGAAAAGGCTCGGCTTTCTTTGTTGCCCTAAGTTGGCAGTGTGACGGTGAAGATTGATCCTTCTCCAACCGTTGATCGAACAGCCAGTGAACCACCACACTGGTCGACAATGCGTTGACACACCGCGAGGCCTATTCCTGTACCTTCATATTCGTCTTTGCGATGCAGTCTCTTGAACATGCCAAAAATCTTGTCGAGATGTTCCGCTGGAATCCCAATTCCCTGATCCTGAATTTCAATCTGACAAAGACGCTCAGGCTTCCCTATCCCTGTATGACGGCGATCCTGGATCATCATGGCCGTGACCCGAATAACCGGAGCCATCCCAGGTTTGTGAAATTTCAAAGCATTGCCAATGAGGTTCTGAAGCAACTGCCGGATACGAAAGGCATCCCCGTGAATGACGGGCAATTCTCCAACATGGATGTCCGCCTGTAATTCTTCAATATGACCCTGGAGTTCAGAAAAGATTTCTTGCGTAATTTTCTCGAGAGAAAGAGAGTCGGCTTTCAAGACAGGAGCATCCATCCGGGAATAGACCAACAACCCTTCAATCAATTGCTGCATTCGACCGGCCGCTTTTGTCACACGACTCAAATACCCTTGCCCTTGATCGGTGAGTACCTCCCCATGGCGAACACGCAGCAAATCGGAAAACACTTGAATAGAATGAAGTGGCTCTTGCAAATCATGCGCGGCAATTGAAGCGAACTGTTCGAGATCTCGATTGGATCGACTCAATTCTTCTGTCCGCTGACGTAACGTCGACTCGACAGTACTCCCCTCCTCTAATTCCAGAAGCGCTTGATCCCGGGCAGTTGTCATCTCTAAATTACGTATCTCTAATTCTCGAATTCTTTGCCTCAATGCATGGGCAACATCTTGTTGTCGTAGAAGGTCACGCTTCAGACCACGCTGGGCTGCTTCCAGATCTGCAAGGTGAAGCGTGATCTCATTATCAGATTCTTCAACTGACATACCGATCGTTGGTTTGTATGAGTGGCTCATCATGCACAAATGAGACGGTGAGAAAGAACAGAGTGATCACAATAAAAAACCTTGCGATGGGTCAGCATAGACAGCAGTGGTAAAAGTCTAAACCACTTCAGACTCATGACAACTCCACTTCTTTTTGAACGGGAAAAGTTAAGGTAAACATAGCCCCCTCACCGACCCCTTCACTAAGAACATGCATCGCGCCACCCATGTTCTGAATCGCCATAATTGAACTGTGAAGACCAATCCCGTTACCATCTTGCTTAGTCGTAAAGCCTCGAGTAAACATTTTGGAGAGGTGTTCAGGAGCAATACCGATCCCACTATCTTGGATCGTCATCACCACAAATGACTCATCTCCCTTTTGATAATTCACGCGAAGCTTAAGATCATGCCCGTCTTGGGGATTCTGTCGCATAGCTTGCTTCGCGTTGCGAAGCAGATTCACTAGGATTTGTAACAATTGATGGTGATCAACCAACACAGCCGGCACGGACTGATAGTCTCGATGAATGGTAATCCACTTCGCATCTCCTGGTTGAAAACTGAGCTCCATCGCATGGGACAGCACGTCGACTAATGCCACGTACTCAACCTGTCCAACAGATTTCGCCATCGTCTGATGAGAAGCGATAATTTCCTTCATATGGCAAATATTTCTGACTAAGCCTTTCATTTCTTTGAGGATCGTCTGCTGTTCCTCAATTAAATGGATTCCGAGCTTTTCTAGTGAAGGGGGAATCCGTTTGCCCTTAGGATCCTCGGTCAAATACTTCCCTAGATCTTCTTCATGGGTTTTGATCAGTTCGGATATTCGATTCACGAGCGTCACTGAGGATTGGTCAACAACGGCCTCGACCATATTGGCAGCCACCGACACACTTGTCAGCACATTGCCCACATTATGTAAAACGGTCGACGCGACATCGGCCATTTCAGTTTTGTATGCTGCTTCCCCTAGTTGACGGCAAAGTCGCTTCTGTTCAGCAAGCAGTTGTTTTCGCTCTTGTGCTTGATGGAGGCCCAATTTCAAGACGGTCGGCGCTATCAATTCATCAACCCGATAGCCAAGAGCATCTTCAGCAAAAGGATATTGAGCCCCTTCAGAATTAGTGACTTTCATAATTCCAAGGATGAGAGCATCCTTCCCCTCGCCTTGCATTTGCCAGGCCTGGTCCCACTCGTCTCCTTCTTTGCCACAATTAAAAACGATCACATCATACGGATCTCCCGACGCCATTTTTGCACGAGATTCCTGGACGGTCGTGACCCATTCTAATATCGGCGTTGGTTCGAGAGAGAGAAGGGCGGAATGGCAAGACGGAGCCATATCCGTCTCAGTGAAGCCAACCACTAAAACAGTTAGAGGTAACACACTAGGAAAAGATTGGCAGTCAGTAGATGGTGACATGAGAGAGCATTTATCTGTGAGGTATCCATGGCTAACGATCCTAGTGGCCCAAGCACACCAAAGAACGCAGACGCGCTATTCGGCTGCTATACCCTAGAACGGCGTCCCCCATGACTCGCATACAACATACGAATGTATGCAAAACTTTGATTGAATTAGTTGGCCTTGATCGTTTCTTCAGCTCGTTCTTCGGCCCATTTCGCCAATAAATCCAACTGCGATTTAGCCTGGTGTCCTTCCGCCCACCGCTTCGTCAGCGAATTGGCTAATTGCCAGACTTCGATGTTATCAAAAGGCTTTCGGAGAATGAGCAACTTGTCATTCTTATTCAGCCGTTGAATCACATCCTCCCAAGCATGATCCGAGAATGCGGTACAGATGACGACTTGCAGATCAGGATCTTCCTGCCATAAATGCTCGACCGTCTCCACTCCATCCCATCCAGGGGGCATGCGCATATCCACAAAAGCCACGGCATACGGGCGTTCGGCCTTCATCGCCTCTTGGACCATGCGATAGCCCATTTGCCCTTGATCCGCACAGTCCACATCGAATTTTTCCACAATCTTTTGTTCTTCCACATCATCGAATAATTCGGCTCGTACTTCCTGCAATAACGACGTATCGACGGAGCGCTCTAAAATTTTCCGAAAATCATCGTGGATGGCCACATTATCATCAATAACCAAGATCCTGCGGTTCCCTTGTTCTATGTCCATTACCGTGTTTCCTCCATGTGAATAACTGGTAGATCAAGTGTAAAAATGGCTCCCTGATTCGGACCATCGCTCCAAACCCGCAAGGACCCACCAAGGTCTTTCGCTGCTAAGGCACTCGTGTGAAGATTGGGCAGCAGATCTGACTCAGAACCTGCTCGTTGAGGTGAAAAGACCCGCGTCAAGCGATCCGATGAAATGCCGCACCCCGAATCTTCCACTTGCAAGCGGACAAAACCATCACGATCAGGACAGGGCAACACATGAAGGACAAGTTGCAAAGACTGCTCTGTCTGATCCTGCATCGCATTCATCGCATTCCTGATCAAATTCACAACAATAAGACGCAGCTTGGCGACCTCGGCAAGACCTTCACCCACCAAGTCATAATCGCGAACCACGACGATCCCCATCCGATCCAATTCTCCTTGATGAGAGACCACAGCCTCATCCATGATGGTCGCAAAGTGAATGGTGTCTTTGAAGCCACCAACTCGCTCTGGAGTTTGACCCGCTGTCAATAAATATTCTAATTGCTCGAGGTAAAAATTAAGCGTTGAGAGTTCCGTCAGCGTATTCAAATGGGTATGCCGCAGCTCCTGACTCAATTGTCCTAAAAAATGAGGGATTTTTTTCCCTTTAGGATCCTGCGTGAGATACCACCCAACATTATCATCATGCGCTTCAAGCATATCGGCCACTCGCCCCACATCTTCCAGATGAAACTCTCGTAATCGATGATTAATGAGTCCTGCTGAAACATGCACGCTATTCAACACGTTTCTCATCTTATGAAAGACAGATTCTCCCCCCTTGGAAGAGACAACACCCATCTCAGCTTCTTTTGGAAAGGCTGTGGTAGTTCCCATAAATTCAATGACTAACGGTGACTCAATCTCTATCCGATTCGTAATATCCCCATAGGCTCACTCAGCTCTGGAATCCCTAGACTCTGGTATGCATCTCAAGCCACTTCACCTGCCACAAGCCCCACCCAGATTCCTTTACCAGCATTACGGAATAAATCGGTCATTTGGCCAAGAACTTTAAACAGTTGTGATCGAAAAATTTCTGAAAGTGTTGGAATCATGGTAATATTCTCCATTCCTGTTGATAACACTCTGGCTTCGCAATCCAACAGACATCGCATGCCGTCACTCGAGATCAAGCACTGGACAAACTAACGCGTCACGTTCCTTAAGAAATTTTCACAAGATACCTAATGGAACAACATATTTCCCCATTTCCCGCATGCCATGACTGAACCTCTCTCGTCTTCTCAGGCAGACTTGACTTCAACCCGCGCACTTCGCGGGCTCTTGATCGCTCAATTTTTTGGCGCCTTTAATGACAATGCCTGGAAGCTCATGATAGCCCTGCTGGCCATCAAGCAAGTGGCCGCCACTAATTTATCGGGGCCAGCATTTGAAATGGCCTCACAAACGCAAACCACTCAAGCGTTTGTGATATTTACGCTCCCCCTAATGATGGTCTCCGCTGTTGCCGGGGTGTTTTCAGATCGATTCAGCAAACGCACAGTCATTGTGTTCATGAAGGCCATTGAACTCTTACTCATGTGCGCAGGCACCGCTGCCCTCTACATCAATCCAGAGGGAGGATTGTTGCCTCTGCTTGTTCTCGCAGGAATGGGCGCGCAAAGTGCGCTCTTCAGTCCCTCAAAATATGGGATTCTGCCTGAGTTATTACCGCATCAGCGCTTAGCTTGGGGAAATGGGCAATTGGAAATGTGGACTTTCCTGGCCATTATTGGTGGAACGGCTTTGGCGGGCCCGTTGTTGGACCTGTCGGGTCACATGCCATGGATGGCCGGATGCGTATTGATCATTCTTTCAGCCATGGGGCTTTGGGCTTCATTCCTGATCCCACCTGTTCCAAAGGCTCGCTCCGAGGGAGGTATTCGAGAAACGTGGCAGGCGGCAATCGATGCTCTCCGAACAGATCGTGTCCTGACGTTAGGTGTGTTGGGCTCTATCGCGTTTTGGACATTGGCAAGCTTGGTGGGGCAAGACGCCTTAGTCTATGCCAAAGCCGTTCTGCAATTATCCGATACGTATTCCGGCTTTCCTCTCGCTGCATTTGGGGTAGGAGTAGGAATAGGCGCACTGTTGGTAGGAAAACTCTCCGCGACAAAGGTTGAATTGGGATACCTTCCCTTAGGCGGTATAGGCATTACCCTCAGCCTGGGGGCGTTAGGTCTCATGAAACCTGAGTTAGGTGGCACACTGTTGCTCATGGCCTGTCTCGGACTTTCAAGTGGGTTTGTCGTCGTCCCCCTTAACGCACTGATTCAATGGCGAGCACCCTCTGACCGTCGAGGAGCCGTGATCGCCTTTTCCAATACCTTAGTATTTGGAGGCGTACTATTAGGATCTCTTGGATGCGGATTGCTGGCAACAATCGGCTTAAATGCCAGCACCATATTTCTCGTTTCTGGAATAGGCAGTGGACTACTGAGCATTTGGGCCATGTACCAACTTCCCGAAACATTCATTCGTCTCATCTTGGTTCTATTCACCCATACCGTCTATCGGCTGACCATTCTTGGAAGAGAGAATATTCCTCAAGGCGGAGGGGCCTTGCTCGTGCCCAACCATGTGTCCTTTATTGACGGATTCCTCCTCTTAGCCAGCACGGATCGCCCCATTCGATTTATCGTCGATCAAATCTACTACGACAATAAATTTCTCAATCCGTTTGCGAAAGTCATGGGCGCTATTCCCATTTCATCAAACGGATCTCCAAGAGAAATTTTATCTGCACTACGAGAAGCAGGTCGGCAACTCGATGATGGCGAATTGGTCTGTATCTTTCCAGAAGGCCAGATCACACGGACGGGCAATCTCTTGCCCTTTCGAGCAGGCTTCACACGTATCGTGAAAGGTCGGGATATTCCCATTATTCCTATCCATCTGGATCGAGTCTGGGGCAGCATATTTAGTTTTATCGGCGGAAAATTTCTAGCCAAATGGCCGACCCGCATACCGTATCCCATTACTCTTTCCCTGGGCGCACCACTACCATCAGCCACGACAGCTGATGACCTTCGTCAGGCTATCCAGGAATTGGGAGAAGCCGCCTGGAGCGTGCGAAAAGCCAGCAGCCGTCCTCTACACCATAGCTTTGTGTCTTCCATGCGCAAGCACCCTTTCCGTTTTGTCTTTGGCGATGCCACAAAACCTCAGGTTTCCTGCTCACAAGCCCTCATCGGAGCCATCGCTTTAGCTCGAGCGCTGCGAGCAGCCTGGGATGGACAACATACGGTGGGCCTACTCTTGCCGCCAAGTGTGGGTGGGGCACTCGCGAATGTCGCCGCCACACTTTCAGGTCGGACCACAGTCAATCTCAATTATACGGCCGGTATGTCAGGGCTAGAGTCTGCAGCGAAACAATCAGGCATAGCCACGGTTTTAACTAATCGAGTGTTCTTGGAGAAGGCCAAAGTTGAGCTTCCACCCAACCTCACACCCATCTGGATAGAAGACATAAGGAAAACAATCGACGTACGCGCAAAAATCACCGCGTTTTTACTGGCACTGTGTACTCCCATTCGAATGCTAGAACGTGCTTGTGGTGCGATTACCCACCCAACAATTGACGATCTAGCGACCATTATTTTCAGTAGTGGCAGTACAGGAGAGCCGAAAGGCGTCATGTTGAGCCACTTCAATTTAGATTCAAACGTAGAAGGGACCGCGCAGCTCCTGCACATAGATAAACATGACAAAGTGTTGGGGATCTTGCCCTTTTTCCATTCGTTTGGATATTTAGCCACCTTATGGTTTCCCACCATCCATGGTGCCGGCGTGTTTTTTCATCCCAATCCCTTAGACGCCGGAGGAATCGGCGATCTTATTCATCAGCACAAAGCTACGGTGCTCTTAGCGACACCAACGTTTTTACAACTCTATGTTCGCCGATGTACGCCTGAACAGTTCGGGTCACTACGCATTGTCATCACAGGGGCAGAAAAATTATCCGATCGGTTACTAGCGGCTTTTGAAGAGCGCTTTGGTGTTCGCCCCACCGAAGGCTACGGAGTCACAGAATGTTCCCCGGTGATTGCCCTCAATTGCCCGGATTTTCGTGCAGCGGGATTTTTTCAGCCTGCCTCACGACAAGGCACGGTAGGAAAACCCCTGCCTGGCGTCTCGCTCAGGATTGTTGATCCAGACACTTATGAACGACTGCCAGTTGGCACGGCCGGCATGCTACTTGTGAAAGGGCCAAACGTCATGGATGGCTATTTAGGCCGTGAAGATCTCACGATACAAGCCATGCGGGATGGATGGTACGTGACTGGAGATATTGCCAAACTTGATGAAGACGGATTTTTGGCAATTACTGACCGTCTGTCACGATTCTCTAAAATTGGCGGAGAAATGGTTCCTCACGGGCGGGTGGAAGAAGCTTTGCACCAGGCCATTCAGGCTGAGGGTATGATGCTCGCTGTTACGGCCATCCCTGACGAACGCAAGGGGGAACAACTGGTCGTGCTGCACATACTAGACGAATCAACAATTCCAGATGTTCTCGAAAAAGTCACGGCTAGTGGCCTACCCAACCTCTTTATTCCACGACGCGACAATTTCATCAAAGTCGAGCAACTTCCAGTTCTAGGTACAGGAAAATTGGATTTACGTGCGCTGAAACGCATTGCCCTTGAATATCAAGCCAAGTAGCCATTATTCGGAATAGAGCGAGACGCCAAATTCTCTGCCATTCGTCAAATACGACACACCACTCACCCTTTCAACCATTAATGATGACGTCTGGCCGAGCTGAGGCCCAGGCTTTAGCTGGCGGCAAACTGCTATCAAATCAACTCACCCCCATATTCCCATCAGCCCTAAAACACCCAGCTCAGAGCTAACCCTTCAAGGCTTTTTCATTCTCTCTTTTTTCCATAAAGATTCTTAAGCAAACACCCGAAATGAACCTAACCCCATATTCAGGTCATTGCAGAGGAAACGAACGTCATCGACAGTGAGTGAATGAAGAGGAAAGGCTCTATTCAATAACTACTGTTGCAGAGAGGAAATTTACCACCATGAGCCGTATCTTAATCACCGATGATTCGTTACTACAGCGCAAGACCCTGTCTGCCATCGTAGCCGATGCAGGGCATGAAGTAGACACAGCCTGTAACGGGCAAGAAGCCCTCGATAAAATTCAAGCCAACCTTCCCGACTGTCTGCTTTTGGACATGCTCATGCCTGTCATGGATGGGGTCCAAGTTCTTGAAGCCTTGGAATCTCAAGGAGTGAAATTACCCATCATTGTGCTCACGGCCGATGTCCAGGAATGGTTGAAAGACCGATGTCTCGAACTCGGAACCAACACCTTTTTAAATAAACCCGTGAAACAAGACCAATTGCGCCAAGCCTTAGAAAACATTTTTGCTGCTTCAATCTAAGCTCGCGAATCACAATTAAGGAGCAAAAATTCTCATGAGCCGAATTCTTATTACTGATGATTCCTCATCCCAGCGCATCATCCTCTCAGGAATTCTTGAAAAATTGGGGCACGAAATCGAAACGGCAGGAAATGGGCAAGAAGCAATAGAAAAAATTGAAGCCAATCCGCCGGATTGCATGCTCTTAGATAACCTCATGCCAGTCATGGACGGACTCCAAACACTCGAAGCCTTACAGGCTCGAAACATCACGTTGCCGATCATCATGCTCACAGCAGATATACAGGATTGGTTGAGAACTCAATGTTTCGAACTTGGCGCCAGCGCGTTCTTGAACAAACCGGTCAAACAAGCACAAATCCAAGAGGCCTTAGAACAGATTCTTCCTACGCCCCAAACCACGGAGGTCCCATGCAGATAAGTCCGGAACAACAGGATGCGTTACAAGAACTCCTGAATATTGGGGTAGGACGAGCCGCTGGTTCTCTCAATCAAATGCTGGAAAAACCAATTCGAATGCACATTCCATTTCTCCAAATTGGGAAAATGGAGGAACTTTCTCAAGAAGTACAAACGATGAAAGACACCACCTTATCCTCTGTGCAATTACCCTTTAAAGGATCGTTTTCCGGCTCATCTTGTCTTCTCTTCCCTACCGAGAGTGCGACATCATTAGTGGTTGCCTTAACCGGAGAATCAGAAGATCCTGACACGATGGATTCTCTAAGGGAGTCAACACTCACAGAAATTGGGAACATCGTGCTGAACGGCATCATGGGCTCCCTGGCCAACGTCCTTAATCATCGGATTGTGTATTCCGTCCCGTTTTACCAAGAAACCTCTATACAGGGGTTAATACAGCCAAAATCGTCAGATACTCCAGAAATAATTATTTGGGCTCAAACTCAATTTACCATCGAAGAATACGATCTGACAGGTGATATTATGCTCATGTTCGGGGTCCCTGACTTAGGGCTTCTTATAAATGCCATCAACGATTTCGTGCATTCCACAACCGGACCTCATGTCTCAACCTAATTCGCTATCCAGTCTAGAAATCCTTGATCATCTTCCCCAAGGCGTGTTCATCCTTCGTAAGGATGGAACGATTGTCTTTTGGAACCAGTGTCTAGAAGATTGGACAGGTATTCTCAAATCCACCATCATTGGAACTTCCATTGAAACCCATTTTCCTCATTTAGACACACTCAAATATTCGTCACGTTTTGGGCCCCTGTTTGAAGGTGGAGCCCCAGCCACCTTCGCGTCGCAATTTCATCCGCAATTCTTGCCTTGCTCTCTCTCAAACGGACAACCGCGAATCCAACAAACCATCGCTAAAGCTCTATGGGATGAACCCATACAACAATGGCAGGCCCTGGTCATCATCCAAGACATCTCTGATCTTCATCGACAGGTGGCTGAATCACAACGACTCCGAAAACAGGCCCAAGCAGAAATCAAGCAACGGAAAAAACACCAAGAACTCCTCGAAGCAATACGACACATTGAGTCAACGTTTATTTCTACAAAAAATGCGAATCAAACATTTGATGAAGTCCTTGCTCAATTATTAGTTATTTCGGAAAGTGAATACGGTTTTATTGGAGAGATAAAAGAGAAAGATGGCCAACCCTATCTCAAAACGCATGCCATCACGAACATTGCTTGGAATGAAGAAACTCAAGCGTTATATGATCGCTTTGCTCCTAACTTGGAATTTTTCAACCTTCAAACGTTGTTTGGAAAGGTGCTCACAACCGGGGAATCGGTAATCTCGAATGACCCTCAACAAGACCCACGAAAAGGTGGACTCCCAGATGGCCACCCAGCCCTTAAGGCATTCCTCGGGGCCCCAATGTACCATGGAGGACAGTTCGTAGGGATGGTCGGACTAAGTAACCGAGCACAAGGATACGATTCCCAACTTGTGGAATATCTTCAACCCCTTTTGGCGTCTTGCGGGAAAATCCTTCATGCCTTCCAATATGAACAAGAACGCCGGACTGTGCAAGTTGCTCTTCGCGAAAGCCAAGAACGACTCACTCTCGCCACAGCATCGGCCAAAATTGGCATTTGGGACTGGGATATCACCACTAACAGTCTCAAGTGGGATTCACAGATGCTGGAATTGTACGGTCTTCACCCTGATCAATTTTCTGGCGCGTACGAGGCATGGTCTCAGGGACTTCATCCCGATGATAAAAATCATGCTGAACAAACCATCCAACGAGCTCTAGACGGGTTAGAAGATTTCAATACGGAATTTCGTGTGGTATGGCCTGATGAATCCATCCATTATGTTGTTGCTCATGGAATAGTCCAACGAAATGCACACGGCGAGCCCGTTCGTATGACCGGGGTGAATTGGGATGTTACCAATAGAAAAACTTACGAACGGGACCTCCGTGACTCCAAACAATTGGCGATAAACGCCATAGATTCTCTCTCTGCCCATATTTGTGTCGTGGATCACAACGGACAAATCCTTTCCACCAATGAAAAATGGAATGAATTTGGTAAAGAGAATTCTCTTCCAGAGAATTCGGGTGGAATAGGGAATAACTACCTCAACGCTTGTGATGTGGCGGGTAAAGATAGTGGTGCCGAGGAAGCGCGAAAGATTGCCACCGGTCTTCAGGAGATTATTCGTGGAGAAAAAGATGAATTTTCTCTCGAATATCCTTGTCATTTGCCATTTGAGAAACGTTGGTTTATTTGCCAAATGAGTGTTTTATTTGGATCAAATCCTCGAAAGGTTGTCATCGCTCATGAAGACATCACCATTATAAAAGAAGCCGAACAGGCATTGAAAAAGAGCGAGGAAGGCTTCAAGACTCTTATTAATTCTGGCCCCATCCTCATGTGGACTTGTACTCCTGATGGCCAATGCGACTTCTTGAATGCTCAATGGGTCGAATATACGGGAATCCCCGAAACGGAACAATTAGGATCTAATTGGCTTCAGCAAATTCACCCTGACGATCATGAGCACACCACGAAAGATTGGCAGGCTGCAGTGGAAAGCGGGAACTTCTTTCGTAGCCAATTTCGCATCCGCCATCACGATGGACACTACCAATGGTTTCTGACTTTAGCCAATCAAATACAGAATGCTGAAGGAAAACTCTTGAAATGGATTGGTTGTAATATAGACATCACATCTCAACTCGATACCGAAAAAGATATGGCGCAGCTTAAACGTGCCGTTGACCAAGAGATTGAAGGGCTGGCCTTACTAGACCAGAAAGGGAAATACACCTACATTAATAGAGCTCATGCGAATATGTATGGCTACCAAGCCGATGAGCTCCTTGGCCAATCTTGGAAACTCCTCTATTCCAAGGAGCAGCTGGACTTCATTGAGACAGAGAGTCTTCCCAAAATCAGAAATTCAGGAAACTGGCAAGGAGAACTTGTTGGCCTTTGTAAAGATGGCACAGATATCCCTGTAGAAATTTCGTTGTCATTACTCACAAATCCCGATGGCTCATCAGCCGGCCTGGTCTGTACCTCTCGGGATATTTCAGAGCGCAAGAATACTGAGGCGGTGATTACAGAAGCTGCCAAAATCCTCGAACAACAAAATCTAGAATTGGCCACAACTCGCGATCAAGCATTAGCCGCTGCACGCTCAAAATCAGATTTTTTAGCGACGATGAGTCATGAAATTCGTACCCCCTTGAATGGGGTCATTGGCATGACCGAGCTCCTCCTGAGTTCAAATTTAGATGCCGATCAGCTCGAGATGGTGGACACGGTCAAACACTCTGGAGAATTCCTACTCACCATCATTAACGATATTTTGGATTTCTCAAAAATCGATGCAGGAAAATTGGACTTGGAAATCATCGACTTTGATATACGGAAAGCTGTGGATGAAGTCTTAGATATTCTCGCTGAGCGAGCCAGTCAGAAAAATCTTGAGCTGATTGGCTTAATCTATGCTTCAACCCCTATGCAATTACAAGGAGATCCGGGAAGAATCAGGCAGGTTCTTTTTAATCTCCTAGGGAATGCAATCAAATTCACCCATGATGGTGAAATTGTGATTGACGTCTCTGTGATCGAAACGACCACCGACACCACGACGCTTCGTTTTGCCGTCACTGACACCGGCATTGGTATCTCACATGAAGCTCAACGAGGTCTTTTTGAATCATTTACGCAAGCGGATAGTTCAACAACCCGCAAATTCGGCGGGACAGGATTAGGACTGGCCATCAGCAAACAATTGGTGACCATGATGCAAGGGAAGATTGGCGTCATCAGTGAAAAGGGACATGGCAGCACCTTTTGGTTCACCATTTCCTTACCTCATGGTTCAACAGCTACGCCCACTCCGATCCCCAATGCCAGTCTCAAGGGCCGGCGAGTCATCATCGTCGAATCCAATGACACCATCCGCTTTCTTCTGCAACATTATGCCGAATCATGGGGGATGATCTGTGAGCTAACGTCAAACGGAAATGAAGGACTCACCCGGCTGCAGCAGCGCGCCAAAGAAAAACAGTCGTTCGACGTCGCGATTTTGGACCATACGTTCTCAGAAGGCACGCAGGAAGATGGACTTTCCTTAGCCAAACGTATACGGCAGGATCCAGAAATTTCCTATATTCCCCTTATTCTCCTCACCGCTCTGGGAAAACGAGGGGAAGGAAAATTAGCACAAGAGGCTGGATTCAATGGATACCTCACGAAGCCAATTCGGCATTATCAATTACAACAATGTCTACAGATGGTTATGGGGGAGGAGCAACAGACTGCCTCACGGACTAGTATACCGTCTTCTTCATTAATCACGCGGCACACGGTTGAAGAAGCCCAGGCCCAAACTCAAGCATATGTTCTTCTGGCTGAAGATAATGTCGTGAACCAGAAAGTTGCCGTTCGCATGCTTCAAAAAATTGGCTGTCGTGTTGATGTCGTTGAAAATGGACAAGAAGCCATAGAAGCTCTTGGACGGACATCCTATGCATTAGTGTTCATGGATTGCCAAATGCCAGAACTAGATGGCTTAGAAGCGACACGAAAGATTCGTGAAGCAGAAAACGTGAAGCGTGAAGCGAAAGAAAAAATCTCGCCTGACGCCTTACCCCTAACCCCTCACGAAGAATTCCGCATTCCGATTATCGCTTTAACAGCTAATGCCTTATCTGGAGATCGAGAAACGTGCCTTGAAGCTGGGATGGATGATTTCCTCTCCAAACCCGTCGGGATACAAGAGCTACAAGCGATGCTACAAAAATGGTTACCCCAAACGAGAGAAAACCACTCAAAGGATCAGCACATGCCAGAACAGACTCAAAAAAATCCGAGAACCTTACCAACTAGCCTTGATACAACAATCCTCAATGATCTCAAAGCACTGGGCGGCGATGACGATCCCGAATTTTTCCTCACATTAGTCGATCAATTTCTTGAAGATTTACCTCGCCACCTGGAAGGCATTCAGCAGGCGCTTGAGCATCAAGACCTGGAGGCCTTGGTGAAGGCCGCACATACCTGTAAAGGCTCAAGTCGATCGATTGGTGCCACTTGCCTGGCAGATATCAGTTACACATTGGAAGCAATGGGGCGAGAAGGAACCTTAGAAGGGGCTAATGAGCAATTTACTCAATGGCTCAAGGAACAAGAACGCACGACTCAAGCACTCCAAGAAGAACGCAATCAAACAACCTCAGAAGTACAAAGTGAGAAGTGAGAAGGAAAAAGTTAGAAGCATAAGAAAGAAATACAAGTAAACTTAGCTCCCCCTTCTTCCTTCTCGCTAACTACTTCTCCCTTCTTCGATTACCACCCAATTTTTTGCATGCGTTCTATGGCTTCTGCCAATCTTTCTTTGGTCGTCGTCACCGTCATTCGAATATAACCCTCTCCAGGATCACCAAATCCGTTACCCGGGGTGGTGACAATTCCAGCCTTTTCAATAAGATGCGCGGTGAATGAGGATGACGTATAGCCTTTCGGTACTTCAATCCAAACATAAAACGCCGCTTCTGGCGTTTCCAGGGACAACCCAAGCTTCTTTAACCCAGACACCAACACATCTCGACGCTCCTGGTAAATCGCCCGCAGATCGTTCGTGACGGAATCATCCAATTCCAATGCCGTAATGCCCGCTTCT
>JAJDBQ010000169.1 GCA_029261255.1 Nitrospirales bacterium | reverse complement strand
TGTTGGAGTATCCAGCCCACCGAGAATATTCAACAAGGTAGATTTTCCGCTACCCGAGGCACCCAGGAACACGGTAAATTCTCCCCCATATAAATCCAGGTCCACCCCGCGCAGGGCATGCACCTGCACCTCACCCATCTGATACACCTTGGTAACGCCATGCACGTGAAATACCACACCTTCATCCTGAGCCTTATGGGTGGCTTGCTTATTTTGTGACATCAGCCTACTCCATTCGTAACCAGGCAACCCTGAAGCACGCTATGGGACTGAGGGCGAGTTCAAGATATTATTCAATGTTGCTTGGATCATCGGAACCAATTCCATATGAAGAAGTTCGTGTTCTATCTAGGCCTCAGTACCTTGCTTACGCATGAGCTTGATGCAATATCCAATCACGAGTGGCGTGTACTGCCAGTGGTTCGTGCACTTCCGGTGGATCTAGGAATACTCGTATTCATCGCAAGCCACGTTCCAATTCTCACAGGATTACTCGCTCTGCTTGCCAGCTCTCACCCACTGACCCGCGCTCTGACGCGGTTGGGAGTTAGCGCCTCCTTGTGATCCAAGGACTCTTACATTTCTTATTCATTGATGACCCAAACTACGAATTCTCGTCTCTAATATCAGAAATCCTCATTTTGGGTGGAACAGCGTTAGGACTGATATATTTGACTCTGGAAAGCAGAGGCAAATATGGGCAAGCCATGTAATGACCCCAATATCATAAGCAAATCCTGATTATCCGCATCCGGAAACCCCCACCAGAAAAGCTAAGCAACACAGGTGACGTTGCATACGTCGTATTATCGTGAAGACAATTACTCACGTTGATTGCTTCCGTGCCAACATGCTGCACAATGGAAGTCCGGTGGATGCTAGAAGACTGTGCGACCGATCAACAGCAATATGCTCGATAACGCTCTCCAACCAAACTCCTTACCACACAGCGGGATTCACCTTCGAATGGTTCATACCGTCCCATCACAGTTCAATGTAGACGCCGAAACCATAGGCCTCTATTTTCTGATCAAAGAATTGGCCGAATGGATTACGGCCACGATAGTAATTCAGGAGAAGCCGCAACCGACGCGTACTCCTCTTACGCGAAAATTCTAATCCACCCAACATATTCGTATTAATATTCCAACCCAACTGCTCCACTGACCTGAAATCAGCTCCAAAGACGGGCGCCATGAGAAGACCTTCCATCCAATCTCCAAAAAGTGGGACAGCATTCGGAGGCGCACGCAATTCAAGACCCCACTGGAGCGTCCCCCGTTCAAGGGCTGGCTCACGATGATAGAGATAGCCTCCCCCTCCATAGAGTCTCGCCCATGTGGACTGGAGGGAGATCAGGGCCTCGATCATTTCAAAAGTGAGGTTGACTCGGTTGAACCCGGGGTTATTCAGCAGGAACTCATCTCCAACATGACTACTCTGGTGAAATACACGGAGGCGTGCTGAAAATGGCCCGTGGCGAAACGTGAAGGGAACCCCAACCTGAAAATCCGAGTTAATGAGATCGGTTGAAGGCGCATCCAGGTTGAATTGGGAAAACACCGCTCCAAAGAGATTGATCTGAAAACCATTGCAGTTGTTCTCTTGTCGCAACCCCCACAACCCAAACGTTCCCCCAAAACTGACCGCACTGGTGCTCAGCGTCTCATCAACATCTCTGAAGCGTACCCGGCTGAAGGTCGCAGAAAACCTGGGTTCTTTGGGATCAGCGAGCAAGGGACGGAAGACATCATCATCGGGCAATGCCACACTGTGAAATATTCCGTTTTCGGATGAACCTGAATCGTCTAACGTTTCCACATAACCGCAATCAGACTGACCAACCGCGATTGATGTAAATCCATTCCCCTCTTCAGCTGTCCCGACACCAGGAAGGAGGACGAGAATGACACACAAGGCTGTACCAGCAAAAAAAAGGCTCGATTGGCGGACCATATCATCCATGTCTCTTAACCAAGACAATGATGCCTCCACTTGGAGAATCCGTATATTCATGAACACCAACTGCAGGATGTGTTGCTTTTTGAAAAATGGCTTGTGATGTTCTTTGATGGCCCTTGATTATCCAGGATCATTTCACCCGAAAGTCATATTGGCAAAATAGTGTAGATTCATTCGGCTGTTCCCATTATGAATGGGGTGATGGAGCAAGGGACCGGACATAGGCAAGGACGTTAGCGATTTCTTCATCCGACAGCACAAACCTCCACATTCCCATCGCCGTATTCGGCACACCCATGTGGATACTTTCCCAGAGTTCTTTATCCGATTTCTTGTGAATGCGAGAGACGGTCAGATCAGCCACGGGTGGATTGAAGTGGGTATACCCATCGCCCTTTCCCTCTGGCCCGTGGCAGACCTTGCAATGCTTCAGATACAGAGCTCTTCCCTCCTTAAAATTTCCCTCGTTCGCAAGCAACGCATTCGGAATGAGGAACACGACCAATGATAGGACAATGATGAAGGCAGAACGACGTTTCATAGACAACCCCGCTAAAGGTAAGACGGGAGTTCAAATTCCCTCTCCCCCATTTCCAAAGAGAGGACCAGAAAGGCGAATCCATTTTTGAATATTCTGTCAACTTCCCGGTCTTTGGCTGAGACTTGCTGATCAATAGAGGGACAATTCATCCACCGGTATCGGCACGACAATTCGTCATCCATTCCTGGACCCCTTACTTTCGCTGACAAGGTGCAGGGGGGCTCATCCCTTCTGGGAGAAGGGTCCGAACATCTACGCAAGCCATATCTACTTGCTCTTGGGAAAACCCATGGGCATTCCGCATCGCGACTCCCTGTAAGCCCGTACGACGAAATGACGCCTTCGTCACATTGGCCCCACGCACGTCCGCTCGAAAGAGCTTTGCCCCATCCAGAATCGCTTCTTGTAAGTTGGCTTTAAACATCACCGCGAACTCTAATGTGGCCTCTGACAGATCAGCTTCAACCAAGTTAGCCCATGACAAATCCGCACGTTCTAGGTTGGCATGCTGCAAATTAGCCTTTGATAAAAACGCCTCATCCATTTCCGCCCGGACGAGATTACTTTCTCGTAAATCAGCCCCCAATAAGTCCGCCTCTTGAAAATTTGCACCCGCACAACTGGCCTTATGAAGATTCGCATGATAGAGAATAGCTCGTTCCAACGTGGCTTCTCGAAGAACGGCTTGTTCGAATATGGCTTCATTGAGATTGGCGGCGCCCAAATCTGCGCCAGACAAATCGGCCGAACGGAAATCGGCCTCCATTAAATTACTCCGACTGAGATCCGCCTCGATCAGCTTGGCATTGGCAAACAACGCCCGATAGAGATTCGCTTCTCGCAAATCCGCACGAACCAGGTTGACTCCTGCACCATTAGCCATTTCCAAATCAGCACCCACCAAGTACGCTTCTTCCATGTTCGCTCCCCGCACAATACTGAAACGTAGTCGAGTCTCTGCCAAATTCGCTTCTCGCAAATCCGCTCCAGCAAAATTGACGTGAGTCAAATCCGCTTTTCGAAAATTGGCTAGGCGAAACAGCGCCTCGGACGCGTTGGCCCCTCGCATATCCGCCGCATAGAGTGAAGCTTCATTCACATTGGCTTTGTGAAAGTTTACATGGACTAACGTCGCGGCCGTAAAATCGGCACGAGAAAGATTGGCGCCCTGAAAATTTGCGCCACTCAAGTCTTGCTCGCGAAAGTCAGTTCCAGATAATTCTGCGCCGCACAAATTGGCCCGCTTGCCACCAGAATTAGGATACGCTTGAACCCACTTGGCATGTTCAACCAAAATCGCCACGAGGACTTCTTCGCTCACGGAACGACCTGCATACTCCCCCTCACACCCCATCGTCTCTCCAATGGAAGGTATTGCCTGTCGGACATGATCAGCATACGTCAGAGAGGCAACACTAAGAATACTCACCACGATGACCGCTACCACGCCGATACACTGTCCTGTCGAGAATGTCCACATTTGCCAACCACGCGGATTATTTGACAATTTCAACCTCTCTTTCTTTTTGAACCACTATGTGTCTACCGTATCACCAGCACGCTTGCTGGAGCATAGGTACTCACCCACTCAGACACACTCCCCAAAGTAAATCGTTCAATGCCTGAAAGACCTTTTGATCCGACACAGACCAAGGGTATCTTCAAGCGTTGAGCAGCCTCGAGAATCTGAATTCGAGGATTTCCCTCGAGGAGTTCCGCATCGACCTGAAAGCCTGCCTTGAGAAGTTTTTGCCTGGATTCCGCCAACAATTTTTGAGTGTACTTTCGAACAGGAGCCATTAAGGCCTTGGCCTGTCTCTTACCCAACATTTCCAGACCCAAGTCCGTCAACTTCTCGGGAACGACCGAAACGGTGTGCAAGACAACCTCATCCGGATGAAGCCAGGCCATAATTTTTCTCATAGCCCGTTGGGTCGCCTTAGACCCGTCAAGAGCCAACAAAACAGGAAGGGGAATTGGCACTGTTCCTTTGACCATCAGGACAGAACAAGACGCATGGGTGACAATCTTCCTCGAAACACTCCCCGACAAATATCCCGGAACATCGCTCATGCCTCTGGAACCGACCGCAATGCAATCAGCATGCATGTTCTCACTCGCTCGCAGGATGGTATCTGAGACATCCCCTTTCATCACCATGGTTTTCACAGATGCCAAGCGGCTAGCTTCCGCTTGGTGCAGCGCCACTTTGAGCCTTTCGGCATGCCCCTGTAAAAGCTTTCGGCTCGCTCGGTTCATCTTCTCAGATAGCGCGGACCAAGAAGTGTCTTGCTCGTCTTTTGGAACCAGTCGTGTTCCTGGCGCCCTCGCAGGCAACACATGCAATAAGACAATTTCGTGAACTGTACTCCCAAAAATAGATCCGACACCTTGCACGAGAAGACGGGAAAAGTCCGATCCATCCACAGGACATAAGATTTTCATGCGTAAAAGACTCCTATCTTACAAAAAATCCCCGGCCGATATGCTCTGACTTCTTGCTGATCCTTCTTCATGTTACGCACGAATCTTGCCAACTGTTTGGTCTTCGTTAATAAATTTTTCCCGACAAGATCCTGGAATAAATAAACAATGTCACGTGTCTTCTCTCGAAAAGAAACCCACGTTTGCCCCTTTTTGGTCCTTCAGTCATTTCAATAACTGTGGCGTTTTTCCCCTTCTTGCTATGACCAGTCTGTTGACTCGCCTTCAATGATCATCTGAATGATCTAGGTCTAGCAGTGCAACCATGAATCCCAGGACTTTTGGCACTTCACTTGCTGGATTACCAATACATCTTGATTATGAGGTACTGACATGACTGATCTTCTTTTTAAAAGAATCTTACTCCCCGTCGATTTTGCTCCGATTTCCCGAGAAGCCTTTCTATTGGGGCTTCGACTGGCACATCAGTTTCAAGCCCAAGTTGTTCTGCTCCATGTGGTTGATACCAAATCATTGGATGCCTTAAATGCGCTAGGCCTCGCCCTTCCGAGCGAAGAAAAAGCCCAAAAGAAACGCTTGAATCACCAGGCCCGTCATTTGGCGAGGGGGCTCTTGTCGGTGCCAGAGGCCAAGGGATTAAAGATTACCCGAATTATCAGGGAGGGAAAGCCGTTTATCGAAATTGTACGGACCGTTCAAGAAGAAAAGATTGATCTGGTTGTTATGGGTAGTTATGGAGGACAAACCGGTGATATCAGTCGCATGTTCTTTGGCAGCACCGCAGAAAAAATTGTTCGGACCGTGCCCTGCCCGGTGTTAACTGTTCCCCATCCATTCAAAAATTTAGCAAGACAAGTGGACGTGAAGGTATCACCTTCTACAAAAAAACAACCTAAAGGAGGGAAAGTACGACGAGCCTCATGATAAAGAACATCCAACGTCCTTCTGCTCTGCCTCTGGAGGCTTGATAATTTTTTTGTGAACTTTCCTTATCAAAGACTTGCTCAATGGCTGTTGACCACCTACCCATTTCTCCTCATTCGTCTAACCAGGGACAGGTTGTTTCTATTCGTGGGAGTGTGGTCGATGTGCAGTTCCCCCATTCCCTTCCCTCGTTGCACAATATTCTCCTGACAGGAAAAGAGAAGCAGGTCATCATCGAGACCATCGCTCACTTGAATAACAACACCATTCGCGCTATTGCGTTAACACCGACTGGCGGTCTCTCCTGTCGTGCTTCGGTCACTGACACGGGAGCTCCCCTTCAGGTTCCTGTTGGGCAAGACACCCTCGGTCGAATGTTTAACGTGTTTGGAGAAACCATTGACCAACTCCCTCCTATACTTGACGGAGAGTTTCGCCCTTTCCATGGCACCCCAGTACCTTTGATGCAGCGGACCACCAACTCGGAAATATTCGAGACAGGAATTAAAGCCATTGATGTGCTTGCTCCGGTGGAACGCGGTGGGAAAGCTGGCTTGTTTGGCGGAGCAGGGGTCGGAAAAACCGTGCTTATTATGGAAATGATTCATAACGTCGTGGGGCGTCATGGCGGTGTGAGCGTCTTTTGCGGGATCGGCGAGCGATCTCGTGAAGGAGAAGAATTGTATCGGGAGATTCAGGAATCAGGCGTATTGGCAAAAACCGCATTAATTTTTGGCCAGATGAATGAAGCGCCAGGGGCTAGATTTCGGGTCGGACATGTCGCCTTGACCATGGCTGAATATTTTCGGGATGTGGCTAAACTTGATGTCTTGTTATTAATCGACAATATTTTTCGATTCATCCAAGCCGGAGCTGAAGTCTCAGGCCTGATGGGGCAAATTCCCTCTCGTCTGGGCTATCAGCCCACTCTGAGTTCGGACCTCGCCGAACTTGAGGAACGAATTTGTAGCACCGCCTCAGGCTCGATTACCTCAATCCAGGCTGTGTACGTCCCAGCAGATGATTTCACAGACCCTGCCGCAGTTCATACGTTTGGCCATCTTTCGGCCTCAATCGTCCTTTCCCGCAAACGGGCCAGCGAAGGACTCTTTCCAGCCATTGATCCCTTACGTTCAATTTCTAAAATGCTCGTTCCCCATGTGGTCGGGGCACGTCACTACCATGTGGCACAAGAAATACGAAAAACTCTTGCCACGTATGAAGACCTCAAGGACATCATTGCCATGTTGGGATTGGAAGAACTCTCACGCGATGATCGATTGACGGTATCTCGAGCCAGACGCCTAGAACGATTTCTCACCCAACCATTTTTCGTATCCGAAGCCTTTACCAGCTACAAAGGGAAATTGGTTTCATTAGAAGATGCCCTAGAAGGATGTGAACGAATCCTGAATGATGAATTTCTCGACTTTCCAGAACACGCCCTCTATATGATCGGGACGATCAAGGAGGCCCACAAACATGCGACTCAAGGTGTTACTTCCCACAGAAGTACTCATAGATGAAGAAGTGACGAAAATTACGGCCGAAGCGGTCGATGGATCATTTTGCCTGCTCCCGCGGCACATCGATTTCGTCACCGCGCTTGTTCCGGGCATTCTGACTTTTGAAACACCCGAGAAGAAGGAACACATTTTAGCCATTGACGAAGGGATCCTTCTCAAATGTGGGAAGGACGTGCTCATTTCCACGAGACAGGGGATCAAAGGTGAAGCCTTGGGAGAGCTGAAGAAGACCATTGAGGAAAATTTTCTGGTGTTGGACGACCGGGAGAAAAATGCACGATCAGCTGCCGCCAGACTTGAAGCTGATCTTGTTAGACGCTTCATGGAATTGCGAGAACATGGAGGATAACGGACCTTCTCTCAATCACCGGCGGAAGCGCCTGCTCAAAAGCTTGACGGACAAAGTCGAGCCTAAAGAAATTCGGAAGCTCAAAACTCGACAACACAACACACCAGAGGTCTGGTTTTGGCTTGGAATGTTTGGCATCGTCGGATGGTCCATCGCGGTCCCAACATTGATGGGCGTGGCTGCTGGAGTTTGGATCGACACAACATGGCCCAGCCGCTATTCATGGGCATTGATGTTATTAATGGCGGGCGTCATGTTGGGATGTCTCAATGCTTGGTATTGGGTGACCCATGAAAGCCGACGGCATTGAAGACGGGAGGATTTCCATGATTGGACGTGGCCTTTTTACTTTTCACTCAGAAATCAAAAGGACAGGTTTGAAGTCTTGTCACTCCTAAAAAGTCACTTTTAACTTGTATGGAACTCGTCCCTCAAATATTGATCACTCTTGGAGCCCTCTTTCTTGTCGGACTCCTCACCGATCTCTTGGGAAGACGAACCCCTCTCCCCCGAGTCACGCTTTTACTGCTGGCTGGGTTCGCCATTGGTCCTTCAGGATTGGACGTCCTACCAGACTTTCAAGAAGACTGGTTCCCAGTGGTCACGCATATCGCATTATCCATGGTGGGATTTTTGCTGGGTCATGCCCTGACGATATCGTCACTGCAAAAACGTGGGAAAAATGTCTTGTGGATTTCGATTGGCGCAGTGCTAGGAACGGCTATCACGGTCTTCATTGGACTCATTCTCCTGGGTATCCGCCCCGAAGTCGCACTCATCCTCGCAGGCATTGCCTTGGCAACTGATCCAGCCGCTACCATAGACGTGATTCACCAAACACGTTCAAAAGGTGAATTCTCAAAAATTCTAGAAGGTGTCGTGGCCATTGACGACGCCTGGGGATTAATCATTTTCAGTTTTCTATTAGCGATCGCTCAAGCACTGTATGGAGATGGAGGCGGATTAACCATCCTTTGGGTAGCGGGCTATGAAATAGGGGGGGCCATTCTTCTAGGGTTGTTACTGGGAATTCCCATGGCCTATATCACGGGACGACTCAAGAAAGGGGAACCGACTCAAGCCGAAGCTTTAGGCATCGTGCTGCTTTGCGGAGGTCTTGCCGAGTGGTTGCAGGTGTCATTCATTTTGGCCGGAATGGTCTTAGGCGCCACGGTCGCAAATTTGGCCAGGCATCACCGGAGACCTTTCACAGCCATCGAAGGGATTGAATGGCCATTCATGATTCTCTTTTTTATCTTAGCTGGAGCCTCGCTTAACATGGATGCGCTACAAGCAACCAGTCTCCTTGGAATGGCATATATCCTGTTACGGCTGCTTGGACGAGTGATCGGAGCATGGGGAGGAGGAGTTATCTGCGGCGCCGATCCTGTCTATCAACGATGGATGGGCATGGCACTCTGGCCTCAAGCTGGCGTAGCTTTGGGCATGGCACTCCTTGCGAGTCAACATTTTCCAAACTTGAAAGATGTGGTTTTGCCGATTGCCATTGGCTCTACCATCATTTTCGAGTTTATTGGACCAATCATGACCAGAAAAGCATTAGGGAGCGTCTGCGAAACACAAGGATAAAACAGTATTTAGGAACAAAAGAGTGAAGATGATGATGAACTTCGTTTCATTGGGCTTGTCGTTTGGAATTGGCATCGGCCTTGGTTGGGCGTACTTCCTTACCCTTTGGAAAACCCTCCAACGATTATCGTCCACACAACAACCGGCTCTTATGATGTGGGGCAGCCTCGCATTACGATTAGTGGCAGTGTTAACCGTATTTCATGCCATGTTGGTGAATGGGTGGCACTATTTCTTCTTGAGCTTCCTCGGATTTCTGATCATGCGGACTCTGCTCATACGACGGTGGGGATTGATGCCGGCCTCTCTCACTCACATAAGACAGTAAAACAACTATGGATACGTCGACCATTACACCTGATCACCTTGTTTGGTGGCAGTGGGGTATGATCAAACTGAATGCCACGATTGTGTTTACCTGGCTCATTATGGGCCTGTTAACATTGGGATCCTGGCTAGCCACCCGAAGATTCTCCACAGGTCCTGCCATTCCACGCTGGCAGAATTTTCTTGAAATCATTGTGCTGACTATTCGGGAACAGATCACGGAAATCAGTCGTCGCGATCCCAATCCCTTCATCCCCTTTATCGGGACGCTTTTTTTATTTATTGCGCTGGCAAATACTCTGAGTATCCTCCCTGCGTATCACGCTCCCACCGGTTCGCTGTCCACAACCACAGCATTAAGTCTGTGCGTATTTATTGCCGTCCCTTACTTTGGCATACGGCATCAGGGTGTCTATGGTTATTTCAAGCATTACTTTCAGCCTACGATGTTCATGTTTCCTTTCCACGTCATCGGTGAGATATCCCGGACGGTCGCACTCGCCATCCGTCTATTTGGTAACGTCATGAGCGGGTCGAAAATCGTCGTAATCTTACTTGCAATTGCCCCGCTGTTTTTCCCCATCCTCATGCATGCATTGGAATTGCTGATCGGCCTCATTCAAGCGTACATTTTTGCCATATTAGCTATGGTCTATATTGTCTCCGCCATGCAATTGCATGAGAGACAACAAGAACCAGGAGACTGAGCCTCTTCCCAGAAAGGAGCAACATCATATGGATCCTCTCATCCTTGTCGGCATTGCATCTGTGATCTCCTCGGGCCTGACGATTGCGATCGGTGCAATCAGTCCGGCACTCGGTGAAGGCCGCGCCGTCGCACAAGGGCTCCATGCCATCGCCCAACAACCAGATGAGTCGGGGCTCATCTCACGGACATTATTTGTGGGCTTGGCCATGATCGAGTCCACGGCGATCTACTGCTTCGTGGTCTCCATGATTCTTATTTTCGCCAATCCCTTTTGGGACTTCATGCAAGCCCATGCAGGACAGAGCGGATTACAAGACGCGGGCCTTATTGGCTTTACTTCCATCCTCGTAGCAGGAGTAACGATTACGATGGGTTCGATTGGCTCTGCATTGGCCGAAGGCAGATCAGTGGCCGAGGCCTTGGATGCTCTCGCTCGGCAACCAGATGCTTCTAACTCAATTACGCGAACGTTGTTTGTGGGATTGGCCATGATGGAATCTCCTGCGATCTTCGCCTTTGTGGTGTCGATGCTCCTCATCTTCACCAATCCGTTTTGGGCAGATGCTATTTCCCGAGTTGGAGGATAAGCCGTGCTGATTGATTGGTTTACAGTGGTGGCTCAGATCATCAATTTCCTCATCCTGATGGCTCTGCTCAAGTATTTCTTGTATGACCGGATCCTCCGCGCCATGGATGAACGGGAACAGCATTTGGCGTCCCTCCACCTTCAAGCCGAGACAAAAGAATTAGAAGCCGCACAGGAAGCGGACTCCCACAGACAGGCGATCCAAAAGCTGGAAAAAGAGCGGGCCCAGATTCTGACTCAAGCTCGACAGGCAGCCGACCAACATCAGCAAGAGTTAATTCAACAAGCCCGGCAAGAAGTGGACGATACCCGCCGAAATTGGAACGAATCCATCGAGCATGAACAATCAGCTTTTTTGGAAGACCTGCGGCAGCGCACGGTGACCCAGGTGTATGAGATTGCCCGTCGTGCGTTAAAAGATCTGGCCAATGAGGATTTCGAACAACACCTGGTTAAAGTGTTCCTCTCCCGTCTCGACAAGATAGAAGAAAGCCACTGGACACATCTTCATGAATCAATACCAAATGGTCAGACGCATCTTGAAGTGCATAGCGCATTCCCATTGAGCCCGATTATAGAAAAAAAAATCGTCAGCGCTTTGCAAGAGCGCTTGGGGGAAACGATGGATGTCACATTCAACGTATCATCTTCCATCATTGGAGGGATTGAATTAAAAGGCGCTGGTCATACCGTGGCATGGAATCTTGAGGAATACCTCGATTCATTACATGACCATGTCACACAAGCCCTTAATCAGCACAGGATAAGCCGCATGGACCTCTCCAACTCTCCACTTATCAGGGAAACATCCTCATGACGGTCCCCTCCGAGCCCTTGAGGAATTTGTCACAAGAAACCTTTTCTCTTGTGAACCAGACTCTTCAGCAATACACCACACAACCCGCAGTGCGTGAGATTGGGTGGATTCGATCAATAGGTTCTGCCGTGGCACAAGTAGATGGAATACCTGGGGTAGAGGCGGAAGAATTGGTTCAATTTACCGGTGGATATTTTGGCCTGGTCTTCAACGCAGATATTTCAGGACTGGATGTGGTTCTTCTAGACCATAGTCCCACGCTCAAGGCTGGCACCGAGGTACGTCGGACGGGTAAAGTTCTGGAGGTCCCTGTGGGAAAGGCTCTCCTTAGCCGAGTCGTTGATCCCTTAGGTCGTCCCCTTGACGAGAAGGGAGACATTCATCCTTCTAAATATCGTGCCATAGAACAACCTGCCCCATCCATCATCGAACGCGCACCAGTAACCGTTCCGCTCCAAACCGGAATTAAAGTCATCGACGCCTTAATTCCCATTGGACGAGGCCAACGAGAACTCATCCTGGGAGATCGCCAAACAGGGAAAACAGCCCTTGCGTTGGACACGATCATTCATCAACGTGACCGGAATGTCATCTGCATTTATTGCGCGATCGGTCAACAACAATCTGCAGTCTCACGGTTACTACGTGATCTTCAGAAACATGACGCGATGGCTTATTCCATTGTCGTCGTCGCCGGAGGAGAGGATCAGCCGGGGTTACAATTTATTGCCCCCTATGCGGCAACCGCGATGGCCGAATATTTTATGTTTCAAGGCCACGATACCTTGATCGTCTTTGATGACCTCACTCGGCATGCTCGCGCCTATCGGGAACTGTCATTATTGCTTCGCCGACCTCCGGGACGAGAAGCCTTCCCCGGTGATATCTTCTATATTCACTCCCGACTTCTGGAACGATCGACTCATCTCCATAAGAAATTAGGTGGAGGATCGTTAACGGCGCTCCCGATTATTGAGACAGAAGGCCAGAACATCTCCGCCTTCATTCCAACAAACCTCATTTCTATCACGGACGGACAAATCTATTTATCCCCAGACTTATTCCAAAAAGGAATATTACCTCCCATCGACGTGGGTAAATCTGTTTCACGAGTCGGAGGGAAAACCCAACTCCCCGCCTATCGCACCATCACAGGAGATCTGCGACTGTCCTATTCCCAGTTTGAGGAACTTGAGTCATTCGCTCGATTTGGAACCAGGTTGGACGACGAGACACGCAACACGATTGCTCATGGCCAACGAATTCGGGAAATCCTCAAACAACCTCAATATCACCCGTTGAAGGTTCCAGAACAGATCGCAAGTCTCATGGCCGTCAAACATGGACTCCTGGATCAGTATCCTCTTTCGAGTATTCCCGAAGCCGAACATCTCATGCACCAGATTATACGGGAACGTGCCTCTGACCTTTGTGAAAAAATCACATTAGGCCAACAACTGACAGATGAGGAATACGACACATTGGGCAACCTCCTTCGAGAGGCTCTCCGAAATCTCACCACTCAGGAATCCCATGGCTTCGATTGAGTCACTCAAAAAACGGATTCATACCACTGAAGATCTGCAATCAGTCGTCAAGAGTATGCGGGTTTTTGCAGCCCTGAATTTAAAACAATATGAACAGGCGATCCTGTCTCAAGATGTGTACGTTCACACCATTGAACGGGGCTTACAAACCCTCTTGAAAATGAAACCAGGCAGTGATGTTCTGGCTAAGCAAGCACCAGGAGGGCGCCAGGGATCCATCGTATTCGGTTCTGATCAAGGTTTATGCGGCTCCTTTAATGAACAAATCGCGTTGTATGCTCTCAACAATATAAGAGCTTCCGGGGATCAACCCGATGAACGCGGAACTCTCGCCATCGGGCACCGAGTTGCCAGACAACTTGAAGAGGCTGGACAACCTATTGGAGAATGTCTGCCCACACCCAGTTCTCGCGCAGGCATCACGGTCATGGCCCAAGACATCCTCGTTAAAATTGAGACATGGCAACGAGAACAGGATTTCAACAGAATTATTCTGTATTATCATGCTCTTCTTCCAGAAAAAGGGGTTACTCCTTGCCTGCGAGTCCTTTTACCAATCGATCGTGCATGGCTTCAACGATTAGAAGAAACTCCTTGGCCCACACGTAGTCGCGCAACCTTTACGATGAACTGGGATCAATTATTTTCACAACTCATCCACCACTATCTCTTTATCTCTCTTTCCAAAGCGTTTGCTGAGTCTCTAGCCTCTGAAAACGCCTGCCGATTAGTGGCAATGCAAGGAGCGGAAAGAAATATCGCAGAGCACCGGGAAGAACTACTTGGTGACTTTCAGCAACTGCGGCAATCGTCGATTACAGAGGAGTTACTGGATATCATTGGAGGATATGAGGTTTTAAAACAATCTCCAGATTACCGTGGGCAATAACCACTGTCCAAAAATTATCTGAATGTTTCTTCTATACCCGTTATGACACGTCTTCAAGAAACTCGCCGGATTTTGTGGTGGGTCCTCCTTCTGAATGTCTTCGTGGCGTCCGCGAAGTGGACCTACGGAGTCATCACCCAATCACTTGGGATGCAAGCCGATGGTCTACATTCATTTTTCGATGGCTTGTCAAATGTTGTGGGCTTATTAGGCCTCTGGCTCGCTTCACCTCAGCCTGATGCCGATCATCCCTATGGCCATAAAAAATTTGAAACACTGGCAGCAGGCGCGATCGGTGGATTTCTCGCCATGACATGTCTCTACCTCCTCTGGAAAGCCTACCGATCATGGACGATGGACCTGCATCCCCAGGTTACTTCCATGAGTTTTATCATCATGCTCGCCACCATGGGAATAAATATCTTTGTGACGAAGTGGGAACGGCAAAAGGGGAAGGATTTAAAAAGTGATATCTTGATGGCGGATTCGTATCACACGGCGAGTGATGTCCTCACCTCATTCTCTGTCTTAGCCGGACTTATCGCGATTCAAGCTGGTTATCCATGGGTCGACCCTTTGGTGGCTTTAGTGATCGCTGGTGTCATCGCCTGGACCGCTATCATTGTTTTGAGAGATGTGTTCTCGTCATTAACCGATCAAATCAGAATAGACCCCCAAGATATTCGAACGGCCGTGATGACGATACCTGACATATTAGACTGTCACGAAATCCGAACTCGTGGCCTGGCCAATTATGTATTCGTGGACCTCTCTATTCATGTCGAGCCAACATGGTCTGTCGAACAAGCCCATAGTCTGGCTACCAAGGTGGAAACTTTTCTGTTAACACATTTTGATTCGGT
>JAJDBQ010000168.1 GCA_029261255.1 Nitrospirales bacterium | reverse complement strand
TTGTTGGGGTCGCCACTCTGGGTGTCGCTCTTGCTTTATGTTCTGCCATTTACCGGACGTATGGCAGTCTTGATGAAGCAGAGATTTTGAAGAAGTTGGAATGAGCCGACATTTACCAGCTCTTCTTTTCCTCGTTCCATTGTTTGCCGCAATTTCGATGCCGATCGTCTGTTTACGGCATAGGGCATGGAGTCGATCCATTGCCTTAAGCGTGCTGTGTAGCATGGTGGTGTTCTCCATCATGAATCTCATCAATATCTTTCAACATGGCGAGATCCGCTATGCGTTTAGTGGCTGGCCGCCGCCCTTAGGAATTGAATGGGTGGCAGATGGATTAGCCAGTGTCATGTTAGTGGCGTTGAGTCTCTTAGGTTTGGTGACCGTGATATTTGCAGGGCCGACAGCGCCAAAAGATCTTGGGGGGCGGCTTGTTCATTTTTATACCCTGATCCTGTTGTTAATTTCATCCCTCACCGGCATTGTCTTTGCTGGCGACCTGTTTAATTTATTTGTCTTTCTTGAAGTCGCGGCGTTAGCGAGTTATGCCCTTGTCGGTGTGGCTGGCGGGAAAGCCCTGATGGCGGCCTTTCGTTATCTGATCTTGGGAACGTTAGGTGCCTCTCTCTATCTATTAGGGGTGAGTTACTTCTATGCCGCGACCGGAACGTTGAATATGGCAGATATGGCCGAGCAACTTCCGCATTTATTGACCTCCAAAGCCGTGGTGGGCGGGTTGCTGTTTATGTTTATCGGATTGGGAATTAAGATGGCCTTGGTGCCATTCCATGCGTGGCTTCCTGATGCGTATACCCATGCTCCAAATTCTGTTTCTCCAATTTTAGCGGCACTGGTGACCAAGGTGGCGCTCTTAGGATGGGTACGCATTATATTTTGGGTGCTTGGGGTACAAGTTGTGGTAGACGACACCCCCGTCCTGTTACTCGTGGGACTACTGGGTGCATTGGCTGCTGTGATTGGTGCTGTTCTCGCATTGACTCAAGAGGAGTTAAAACGAATGTTTGCCTATGGCGGGATTTCGCATATTGGGATCATTCTCATTGGGGTGAGCCAAGGCAATCAAACGGGGTTTGTGGGAGGAGTGTTCTACTTATTAAATGATGCGGTGATGCAGGCATCCTTATTTTTCATTGCGGGGGCAGCCATCCATCTCTATGGAGTTTACACCATAGAGGATGTGGGGCGAATGGCCAAACAATCTCCTTTATTCACGTCGGCGCTTGTCATTGCCGCCATGGGGATGATTGGGCTTCCACCAACTGGGGGGTTTTTTGGAAAATGGTACATCATCCTTGGAGCGCTTGAAGCAAACAATTATATCGCGGTGGGAGCGGTGTTGCTTTCAACCATGCTGACGTTGGCCTATTGTGTCAAAATTTTTGAACAAGTGTTTCGTCATACTCCAACGATGTCCAAAGCGCAACCTATTGATATTCCTATCCAGATCAAATTGAGTGTCGGGTTCACGTCTATGGCGATCATCGTCTTAGGCGTATTGAGCGATCCCATTGTGGGAATGTTGATTGAGCATACGCTACCGCCAGGTTTGTAAAGGTGAAGATGTCCATATTTGTTTTGATTCCTCTGTGTCCTCTCATTGCCGCAGTTGTCTTAGCCTTGGGCGGGCGGCGATGGGGAGATGAGGGACACCGGATTGGCATACCTGCCATGGGTCTTTCATTTGTCCTTTCTCTCTACGCGTTTTTTGAAGTGGTCACAAGTGGACCAATATCGGTCTCACTTTACCGATTGATACACGTTGACTCCCTTGTTGTTGACCTGAATTTCTACATCGATCAGCTCACAGTTCTTCTCCTGGTATTGGTGACTGGTGTGAGTCTTGTCGTACATGTCTTTTCCTCGAGATACATGATTGGGGACCCTCGCTACAATCGGTTCTTTGCGGTCATTGCGCTGTTCACCTTTTCGATGTTGATGTTAGTCATGAGCGGGAATCTGCTGATGCTCTATGTCTTTTGGGAAGTGATGGGGCTCTGTTCCTACTTGTTAATTTCTCATTCAGCCCAACGCAAGCCGGCGATCCAAGCGGCCACGAAAGCATTCATTGTCAATGCGATTGCGGATGTAGGATTCGGTTTTGGAATCATCTTGACCTTTGCGACGTTTGGTACCCTCGATATTCAGACAATTTTGGCTCAAGCTGAAGGCTTACAAGATCACACTATCAATCTGTTTGGGTGGTTTGGCATGGAATACCAGATCTATCCGATCGCGATCATTCCTCTCTTGTTGTTTGTGGGCGCGATGGGGAAGTCTGCTCAATTGCCCTTTCATATCTGGCTCCCGTATGCGATGGAAGCCCCGACTCCTGTGTCAGCATTGATTCATGCCGCGACGATGGTGAATGCAGGACCATTTTTACTCATTCGAATGAGTCCATTGCTCATGTTATCGCCAGAAGCAATGACATGTATCGCAATAGTCGGAGGAGCAACGGCCTTATTTGCCGCCATGGTCTCAATGGTCCAATCCGATATCAAAAAAAATCTGGCCTATTCCACAATCAGTCAGATTGGGTTCATGATCATGTCATGTGGAATCGGAGCTTTCGCCGCTGCGCTCTTTCACTTGCTGGCCCATGGTTTTTTGAAGGCCTTTTTATTCATGTCCACTGGGAGTGCGTTACAAGCGGTACACGCCAATCATCATGTCGCGAATCACTATTCGAGTCATTCGACCCCAAAAACGACATTGTATGTGGGGGCCTTGGTGCTGGCCTGTTTGCCTCCCTTTGTCATCTTTTCTGGTCCCTACGAAGGTCTGTGGAATGCCAATGAATTTGGGTCAGCTAAGATCGTGTTTTGGCTTATAGGCTTGGCAACGGTCTTCTTTACAGCCATCTACCTTTTTCGTGGAATCCTGTTCATCTTTCAGCATGGGCCAACCATTCCCGCTGTTGGAAAAGCCGGAACGGTCACGATCCAGCCTCAGTTACTTTCTCCAACGCATGTCATCCCTCTGGCGCTGGTCGGCGGTGTCATGGCCTATTTGCTCATGGTCATCTGGACATGGTTCGTTGAATTTCTCTCTCCTGCTTTGCCTGTATCCCCATTGCCCGACGTAGAGGTGACAGCACTGACTGCAAGTTCATGGTGGATCTTGTTGCCACTTGGAGTGGCGGTTGGCGGATGGGCGTATGCCATGGCCAGCCAGACGACTAAGTCTCACATGCATTCGAAAGAAGCTGACTGGAAAAAGGCCTTGTACGTCTTCTTTCTTCATAAGGGATACTTTGATGAATGGTACGAAGTGTATGTCGTGCAACCGACACTTCGTTTTGCCAATTGGCTCTGGCGGACTGTGGATATTCGTGGGTTTGATCGAATGGTTCACGCGATTGCCTCTACTACTCTTGCGTTGGCAAGCTGGTTATGGCGAGTGATCGATATCAAGGGTATCGATCGAGTCATCGTTGGTGTTGGAGCATCCAGTGTGGGACTTGGACAATGGATGTGGCGTGTGATGGATATTCGTTGGCTAGGTTCCAATCTCTGTCAGATTTTCAAAGGTGTTGATGCGGCAGGCCAGGTCATTCAAGAAACCGAATCTCGCACCATACAACATCATTTGCTTGTCATGGTTTTTTGGCTGGTATCGGCTATTGGACTCTTGTATGTCTTGGTGTAATTGAATGTATGGGACAACTGGCGCTGTCATCATGGTGCCGTGAAGTCTGGAATGGAAAGCGATCAACCTCAGTGAGGTACGTATGACCATATTTACCGAACATATGATTAGCTGGATGGTCGTCATTCCATTTTTGGGTATTGCTCTGCTCGCATTTGCACGCGATCAGGAATGGATGCGTCGGATAACATTTGCCTGCACGATGGTGGAGTTTGGAGTTGCCCTCATTCTTTGGCAGCGGTTCGAGCTTGGGACACAGGGTATGCAATTCGTGGAACGGATGGAATGGATGCCGACGTTCAATATTCAATATGCTGTGGGAGTTGACGGGATTAGCATTCTTTTAGTGGTACTCACGACCCTCTTGTGCCCGTTGTGTGTGTTGTGCTCTTGGCAAGCAGTCACGACACGTGTTCGGGCGTTTTTGTCTCTTATTTTATTAGTCGAAGGGGCCATGATTGTGGTGTTTACCGCATTGGACCTCTTTCTCTTTTTCATGTTGTGGGAACTGACGATGATTCCCATGTACTTCATGATTATTCTCTGGGGCGGCCCGAATCGGATCGCCGCAGGAATTAAGTTTGTCTTGTACAGCCTGGCAGGAAGTCTGTTGATGTTGGTAGGCATCTTGGGACTGTATTTGGAAGGCGGTCACACATTCGATCTGATGGTGTTAAGTGAGCAAACGTATTCTTCCAACACCCAATTTTGGTTATTCCTCGCTCTCTTTTTGGCTTTTGCGATCAAAATGCCCATGGTGCCATTTCATACGTGGTTACCTGATGCGCATTCCGAAGCCCCAACAGCCGGCAGTGTCATCTTGGCCGGAGTATTATTAAAAATGGGTGGTTACGGATTTTTGCGATTTTGCTTGCCGTTGTTTCCCGAAGCTTCCGCCACGTTTGCCCCATTCATTTTATGGTTGTCCGTCTTCGCGATCGTCTATGGAGGATATTTGGCGTTGGCCCAAACAGATCTCAAGAAACTGGTGGCGTACTCATCCGTTTCCCATATGGGGTTTGTCACGTTGGGGGTGTTTGCGTTCAACAGTCAGGGCGTTCAGGGTGCAATTCTACAAATGTTTAATCATGGAATCACAACGGCCGCGCTATTTTTAGTGATTGGGCAGTTGTACGACCGTACGCACAGCCGGGCCATTGGAGACTATGGTGGGTTGCATAAAACCATGCCGAGATTTGTCGCGTTATTTTTTCTCTTCTCTGTCGCCGCGTTTGGTTTGCCAGGTACCTGCAATTTCATTGGGGAATTTTTGGTGTTGGTGGGCATATCTGACACGAGTTTCGCCATGGTTCTCCTTTCCATGGGTGGGATCGTGTTGGCGGCAGCGTATATGCTCTGGATGTTGCAACGAGTGGCGTTGGGAGAACCGAATACAAAAGCGGCGGCTCTTCTTCCTGATCTCTCCCGTCGTGAGTTAGCGACCGTGATTCCTCTGGCGATCATGGTGCTGTGGATCGGAGTCTATCCTGGCCCTCTGATGGAAATGATGGATGCCAGTGTGTCACATCTTGTTCAACAGATAGAGACGTCACAAGCCAACCTCGCGAATCTTCAATCCTCAGCTAGCTTGAACTGATACTACCTGCTTCTTCTGAAATGAGTTAAAACCCTTCTATCGTGGGCATGTTGAAAAAAGTCACCAGCCTCCGCAAATGCTTCGGCCCGTATGTCAGCGGCATTCCCTGAGTGGGTAAGGGGTGAAAAGTGAGGAGCAAGATTGAAGAACAGCCTGTCAGTGCATGCTGGCCCATTCTTCTATACCTTCTCTCCTTACGCCTGACTCCTCGCGATTTTTGAGTGACGTTGTTGAACTGACTCGAACCTGCTGATAGTCAACACATTCCAGGGTCTGTTTACTTCTTGATATTCTCATTATTCAGTACGCTCAACCTGTAATTTGGGCGGGAAGACGGCTCTTTTTCTGGTATGATTCCTGATATTGATACGTATTTGTGGTTTTTCTTCCTTGTTATCTCAAGAATTGAGCGAAAGGAACCGAAGAAGGGCAATGAAATCGTGATTGTGTGCTGTTGGTCAACGTCAGGTGGCCCTGTGAGTGGCATGATTTTCAATTGGAAGATGGAGGCTAGAAGATGATAACTCGTGAGTATGTGACGTTTACGGGCTTGGCCCTGTTAATGACCCTGAGTGTTGGGTGTAGCCAAGTGGTGAACGTGTATTGGACAAAGTCAGGAGCTGGCAAAACACAATTACAGGAAGATGTAGAAGAGTGTCAGTCTCTTCAACGGAGAGTCGGGCTGAATGAAGAACGGATTGAACAATGCTTGGAAGCTCAAGGATGGTCTCCCGTGAGACAAGAGCCGATGGAAGAAGAACCAGAACCAGATATCCAAAATTCTGAATCAGAAGAATAGAAGTGAGGATGATCCCATTTTGCAAATGGGGAAGTTAAGAGATCACGCAAAGGAGTCAGTCATATGAATACAATCAAAATCCTGTGTGTCATGCTTATGTGTACGTTGGTTCTCGGCTGTCTCAGCCAACAGACTCATGAACGAGCTATTGAAGAATTGGAATTGACCAACGAAACTTCTGCGCAGGAAGTGGAGCGATTGCAACAAGTGGCTCAAGAGCGAGAAGCTGCTGTCGTCCAACTCCAAGAAGCCAACAAGGACCTGGAGGCCGAAATTGACGTGCAAGAGCAAGTTAAAGAAAGGAATTTGAATGGCTATAAGCAAGAGTTGCGGGAGTTGTATTCCCAAGTAAACGATTTGGTAAGCGTTTCTGGAGCCAAACCAGTCAATTTGTCAGGGTTTGAAGGGGACGAGGTGGATTTTGATGATATCGGACAAGCCTTCCGAAATATTCGTTCGACCTTGGCATCTCAAATTGATGAATTTTCTCAATTACGTTCACAAAACGACCAGTTAGAGGAAGCACTTCAGAAGTTAGAAGCTCGACTACGTAACGTGGAGCGACTCAAGAAAGAATTAGAACTGGTGCGTGCAGATCGTGAAAAGCAAGAAGCCAAGCTTGCTACGGTGCGACATGAAGTGCAGACGGTAGGCAGAGAAATCGATCGGATTACGAAAGCCCTTGAAGACAAATTTGGGAAAAGCCTAGTGGTGACGCAACATCAAGATCGCTTAGTGTTAACGATGCTCGGTCAAATCTTATTTAAATCTGGGCAAGCCCAACTCACGCCTTTAGGTTTAGATATCATGAAGCAAGTGGGCGAAGTGTTAGCCACCTTACCCAATAAGAACGTTCAGGTTGAAGGGCATACGGACAACAATCCCATTTATGGTCGATTACAACAGCAGTATCCCACCAATTGGGAACTCTCAACAGCACGAGCAACGACGGTGCTCAGATTTTTGATCGAACAAACAGGAATGAATCCACAAGACTTTTCCGCTGCTGGTTATGCGGAGACCCGACCTGCGGTAGAGAATAGTTCAGCAGAAGGGCGGGCTCAAAATCGGCGGGTAGAAATTGTGTTGTATCCTGAACGAGTCACACCGAACAACAAGACTGTCGCAACACTTACGCAGTAACAAGATGTGAGGAGTTAGAAGTAAGTAGTAAGAAGGAAGGGGGCAAAGACCTGTTTCCTTCATTTCACTATTTACTTTACACTTAACCCTTCTTACTCTTTATCGCCTCACGCCTCACGCCTTAATGATGGGCTGACCCTCCGCTCTCGCTTCCTGGTATGGCATGGTGTTGAATCAAGTTGATGTCGTAGAGGAAACTCGTCGCCGGCTCAAGGATGAAATAGACCGCTGCGAGGCCAACCAACGTCATGGTGATCGTGTAGGGTAAGGCCATCCAGACCATGCGTCCATATGACAAGCGGATGATCGGAGCTAGCGAAGAGGTTAGCAAGAATAAGAAAGCGGCCTGCCCATTCGGTGTGGCGACACTAGGAATATTGGTCCCGGTGTTAATAGCCACAGCCAGGAGGTCAAATTGTTCTCGAGTGATGGTTCCCGCCTGAAGAGCGCGGAACACCTCGTTAATATAGACCGTGGCGACGAAGACGTTGTCACTGATGGCAGATAAAATTCCGTTGGCTAAATAGAACATTCCAGTTTGATGGGTGACATCCAAGCTCAACCCATAACCAATGATTCCCGCAAACAAATTTTGCTCTTGTATTACGGCCACAATTGCAAAAAAGACCACGAGCAAGGCCGTAAACGGGAGAGCTTCTTTAAAGGCCTCTCCAAGCTGGTGTTCCTCGATGATCCCGTTCAATGCGGTGATAAAGATAATAACGGTTAACCCAATGATTCCCACTTCCGCTAAATGTAAGGCTAAGGCAATAATGAGCCAGATGCCTGCAACAGCTTGAACGATCAGCTTGGCTTTATCATCGTTGTCTCGGCGCTCTTGTTGCTCCGTTTCATATTCCACCAAAATATGACGAACCGGTTCAGGCAATTCGTAGCCATAGTCAAACCACTTCATTTTCTCGACAATGAAACATGTCGTGAGTCCCATAAGAAATACGGGGATAGTCACCGGGGCCATTCGAAACAGGAATTCCATGAATTCCCAATCCGCTCGATCGGCGATCAGGAGATTCTGAGGTTCACCCACTAAGGTACACACGCCTCCTAAGGCAGTGCCCACGGCCCCATGCATCATCAGATTGCGCAAAAACCCACGAAACGCTTCAAGATCGCTACGATTTAATTCCTGTACTTCTTGATCACTCGTGTGGTCATGAGAGGCCGTATAGGATTTGCCTGATGCGACTCGGTGGTAAATGCTATAGAACCCAGTTGCCACGGCAATGATGACGGCCGTGACGGTCAGCGCATCAAGAAAAGCCGAGAGAAAGGCCCCCATAATGGAAAACAGAAGGCCTAACCAAACTTTCGATTGCACACCCAAAAGGATTTTGGTGAAGAGAAAGAGCAAAAGATCTTTCATGAAATAGATGCCGGCGACCATGAACATCAAAAGCAAGATGACCTGGAAATTATTCAAGGTTTCATGGTAGACCATGGCGGGTGTCGTCATGCCTAACATGACGGCTTCAATGGCTAATAAGCCACCCGGGGCAAGGGGGTAACTTTTCAGTGCCATGGCCAGTGTAAAAATGAATTCCAAAATCAAGATCCAGCCAGTCACAAATGGACCAACTGTGATCACCAAGACTGGGTTGAGCAACAGAAAGCCGACTATCGTGAGTTTGTACCAAGTGGGAGTATGATTGAGAAAATTCTGTGCTAATTCTTGAGGAATACTACGGCTCATGTGTATATCAGCCCTTTCCGTGAAGACGGGTGTTGATTGTTTTACGATTAATAAAACAATGAGGAAGATAATTGGAGAAAATAAAGACGGGGTATTATAAGAAGCTCTTCTCCTCTAATGAAAGCATAAAAATATGCAAATGCAAGCAACACATCATGAACAAGGGGCGGCACCATGGAATCACCATCTTCAATGACGAACGTCCATCATATTTCTGGCTTAGATGATCGGGAGCGTGGCTTTAATCGCCAAGTCCACGTGATCAGTCAGGGAACCGCATATCAGGCACGGTTGCGGTATGAAGCGTTGCAAATTGAGATAGAGTCTTCGTTGACAGAAGAGGAGGCCCTGCAGCGTGTGGCCTTGACTCTACAGGAGCGAGGCTATACGCAATTGCGGACACAACGCATTTTCCAAGGCGAGCAATATTTAGGAAATCAGGAGCTGTGGGTGGATTATCCGGATCCTGAACCGGAAGAAGTCCCGGCACTCTCCTGGCTTCAGCGAATAGGGAGACTTTTTGGACAAGGGAATAATTAAGCGGTAAAGCGTTAGGGGTAAGGCATGAGGGGGAGAATGTAAGAAACGGTGAAGAGAAAAAGGCAAGAGGACGTTTTTCGAACCGCTTTACGCCTGACACCTCACGATTTTTTCTTCTGTCGTCTTCTCGCTATTGTGTGACCGTGGCTTCGACGGGACTGTTGGATGGGAAGTAACAGATCATGCGTCGCGGGTTCAAAGCCTCTCGAATTTGTGGGGAAAGATCGCCAGGACGGATGGATTCAACAATCGTCAACGAATCGTCTTCCTCAGCCAAGTTTAAGACCATTGGTTCATTTGAAGTGGTATGTTCATCATAGACCAAGATGACCGGCCGGAGTCGGTTATCGAAATTCACGCTGGTCACAATCCCAGTTTTTTGGTTGTTCAGCTTAATCAAGGAACCAGGTGGATAGACACCCAGTTGTTTGATCAGTGAGACAACGGCATCCTGCCAGAGGGTCTGTTTACATTTCACATACAAATACGACAGCGCTTCTGAAGGCGACAATGAACGGGTTGGGTCTGGGTGATGGCAGAGTTCATCATACAGATCGACGACCATGACGATTTTCGCGAAGGTACTGATTTGCGCATCTTTTTTCCCTGAAGGTTGCCCTGATCCATTCATGCGCTCGTGATGTTGACGAATAACATCGACGGCCTCATAAGGGAAATTCGGAATCCTCTCCACCATTTCCACACCATTTTTGGGATGAGTCTGTTGGAATTTTTTCAACTCAGCTGGGGCCATGAATCCTTTACGCAACAAGTCTGCAGCAGGATAGTTGAGTTCTCCGATATCATGAAAAAACGCGCCTACGGCCAATTTTTCATTGTCCTTGCGGCTCAGCCCAAGGTCGAGGCCCACCATCATTGATAATGAAGCGACGTTGGTGGCGTGGAAAAAAAACTCATCGTTCGTTTCGTTAGAAGCAATAAGATTCAGCAGGGCTCGAGAGTCCTCTGATCCCTCGAGCAAATCGTGGAGATTCCCGACGATTTTTTGAGCCGTGCGAAGCCCACGGGGGCGACCCGCCACCACATCCTGAACGGACTGCTTAGCTTCTTGTAGAACCTCTTGAAATTGGTTTTCTACTTCTTGGAGGTGTGATTGATATTCTTGAAAGGCTTCATGCTCCGCCATCTTCCGTTCCATAGGATCTAGGACTGCTTCCTCTGCCTCCTCCTCAGGGATGGACGCGGCACTCTCCTCTACAAGATCTTGTGCAACGGGTTCCTCGTCATCGAAATATTTAGAACGCTCCTGCGGTGGTGCTTCTGGAGAGGCTGTTGAGGAAGTAGACTCAGGATCGGACCGATCCATATCCACAAAAAGTTTGACTTTTTTGAGACCCTGTAGGGTTTCAAGGTCCTTTCCCGCGATGATCTTAAAGGAGTTCGTTGGAAAGGGATGACTGAACCACGACCCTTCAATCTTGATAAATAACCCAAGCCGAAGTGCGCTGGGGTCTAAGGGAACGAAAGCCATAAAAATTTACAGAGCTCCAAAGTACAGAAATTTTGACAGAATTGAATCTCAGTCTTCGTGTTCGCTTGAATAGACTTCTTGTCACCTTATCGGATGACAACCGCTCAAAATGAAGAGAAAAAGCATGAAATCTGCCTATAGTTGAGAAAGAGGACGTTTGGCAAGAAGGCGCTAACTGTGGAGCAAGGTGGTAGTTTTTGATTGTCTGGAGGCCTCTGCAACCGAATCATGCAATGAGTACATTTTATCCATATTCGTTAAGAGAAGGATATCTCGCACGGTCTTTTGCGGGTTCGCTACCATGAGGCTAATGTCCATGGGAGTCAGTTTCCTGTGGGCAACAGCCATGAGACCTAATCCGGCACTATCGATGTGGGATAGGTCTGTCAGGTCAAGAATAACCCGTCGAGCAGATGTTTGTTGGACTGTGGTCATGGCGTCTTGAAACGCATGGCGGCTTTCAAAGAGCAACTTCCCTGATAATGCTATGACCCAAGTGGATTGATCGGGCTGTGTGGCGTTGACAATCATGGTGATTCTCCTGCTTATGCTGGCATAGGCCGTTCTCGTTCTGAGCGCTCTTTTCTATGGCGAGACGTATCTGATAGCGCGCCTACAGAACCTTTCAGAGCGCTGAAACCGCTGGCACTAATCCCGTATGAATGTCTGCCGCCTCAACTTGTCGGGCAATTGCGAGAGTTGACCCGTTAGGCAGGTAATGAGAATACAATGGCATACTCGCCTAGAGGGAGAACGAGTCTGCTTCGATTAAGAGGAATTCTATTTGCTAGAGGGGGTTATCGGTTGGTGCTTCATGACTCTTGAGCGTTTCAGTCGTGTCTCCTAGGACTTCTTCAAGATATTTTCGCAAACCGGCCAAGTCTTTGGATCGGAACGCACTCTTGGTTTTCTGGAGTACTTGAATCGTATGAAAGACCGACTCACGGAGACGAAAATAATCGGTCATAGAGGGCAGGGCAGGGACGTCCACTGCCTGCTGCTGAACTTGTGAGTTCGAAACAACGTTCGATAGAAGCTCCTGGTTGGCTGATTCATTCATTGGGATGTGAAACGTACTCAGCGTTTCTTCCAAGCTCGAAAGGTTCTGTACATGGGCCTCTGCATGATGGCGAACGTCAGATAACGTATTCAGCATCTGTTTATGTTGAATGGCTCGTTTGACGGCATCCAATAACACTGGAAAATTGACCGGCTTAATCATATATTCCATCACGTTGAGACGAACGGATTCCACCGCCGTGGGAACTGATGGATAGCCGGTTATGACGATGACCGGCATGACCTTGGACTGCTCTCGCAATTCACTCACCTTTTCCATGATGCGGTTTCCTGGCATATTGAGGTCGGTGATCAGCAGATCAAACTGTCCCACGCTCAAAGCATCTGAGAGTTCCGTGGCATTACGGACACCGTGACATGCATATCCTTCCTCTTCGAGTAGGTCTTTCGTGGCTTCTAAAAAGGTATCTTCATCGTCAGCCAATAAAATGGTCCCTGCAGGTGTCATACGGTCCCCCTTGTTAGTTAGGTACGCGGTAATGTGATCACAAACGTACTTCCTTGCCCCAATGTAGTAGAAAAGTCAAGTGAGCCTTTCATAGATTCTACCAGACTATGGCTAATCGAAAGGCCTAGACCCATCCCACCCTCCGATCCATTCTGTTTGGTGGTATAAAAGGGTTCGAAAATATGGGCGGCGGCCTCTGGTGCAATCCCTTCTCCTTGGTCTGCAACAGAAATAACGAGGGCCTTGGGTCCTGTCGTGATGCTCATTTCAATCGTATCTCCTTCAACAGATGCGTCAATGGCATTGTGAATCAGGTTGCAGAGGACTTGGATCAGTTCGCTTTGTGCGATATGGGTCATAATCGGTGTTGAATGAGATGGGACCTTTATCTGTACTCCATGCTTATCTGAGCGCTCTTCCATGATTTCCGTTGCTGTCTGAATGCACTTTCTGATATCGACGAGTGTCGGTATGGGTCCACTTGGGCGGTAGAGTTGATAGAGATTCTTGGTAATAGTCGCAATTCGCTGAATACAGTCTTCCGTTTTTGCCGTATATCGATAGTGCGGATGGTCCTCAGAAATGGCTCGTTTCAGTAGCACCAATGATTGAGAAATACTGGCTAATGGGTTGTTAATCTCATGCGCGACCCCTGCGGCAATTTGAGCGAGGGCGGCTAGTTTTTCCACCTGCATTCGACGCTGTTCTAGTTCGACAATCCGTTCTGTCCGCTGTACCAGCACAGTCTCTAAATTTTCATTCTGTTTGCGAATGGCTTCTTCTAGCGATTTTTGTTCCGTGATATCAGAATGCGACACCACGACACGAACGGGGCCAGGATCAGGAAATCTTGTGACTCGTGCCGAATACCAACGAATCTGGCGTGGCGAGGAACATTGGTAGTCCAAGGAAAATTCTGATTGCTGCTTGCTCAGCACCGCATTGAGGCCATTCAGGAATAATTCAGCCTCTTTGTTTCCTTTTTTTGCAGCCCGCGCGCAGACATTCACATAGTTAATGCCTTTCCCTAACTTTGTGGGGTCCCCGTGATTATCTCGTGCAAATTGATCCCATCGTTCGTTCGTGAAGAGGATTTGACCTGACTCATTAAGGACACACAACTGAGCCGTCAACGCATTCATGGTGGAATTTGCCAGTCGTTCCGATTGTTCGAGTGCCTCTGTAGCCATTACACGTTGAGTGATATCCTCTACGACAGCGATGTGATGTGATGGTTTCTCTCCAATCTGCCACATGGGGGAGACCGTGAGCTGGATCCAGACAACTGAGCCATCCTTTCGTACATACCGTTTCTCAATAGAGAACTTAGGAAGTTCTCCAGAAAGCAGCTTCGTCATATTTTCCAGATCAGCAAGCTGATCAGCAGGATGGGTAATGTCCTGGAATTTCATCCTCATCATTTCTTCTTGAGAATGTTTGACAATGTCACAGTAGCGTTGATTGATCCTGATGAATTCCCCCGTGTTCGAGTTAACCTGAGCCACGCCTACTGCGGCTTGCTCGAACATGCTGCGAAATCTCTGTTCACTTTTCCGAAGAGATTCTTCAGCTATTTTTCGATTAGAAATATCAATGAGATTGGCCACTCGATACAGGACCACTCCCTGAGAATCTTTGACGGCGGAGACGGTCAGTAAGGCCGGGAACGTGGTCCCATCCTTCCGAAGATGGAGCGATTCGATAGATTGGAAACCTTCTTCATGAATTTTTTGGATGAATGCTGGAAGTTGAGGCCTAAAACTGGGAGAAAAGACTTTGGCAATGGGTTGTCCTAGCAATTCCTCGACGGTGTATCCATGCATACGGGCATATGCCTCATTCACGAGATCTAAGTTGTGACTATCTGCATTTCCCACGGCCACGCCCCATTGTGTGTGCTGAAAAATGGTGGCCCATTTCGTGAGCAGCTCTTCAGACAGTTTCTTTTTTGTGATGTCCTCGACCATGCCTATGGCGAATTTGAGCTTACCATTGGCATGTCGAATGGCCGTGGCGGTCAAGTGCCCCCAGACAATCTCTCCGTCTTTATTGATATACCGCTTTTCCATGTTAAAGGATTCGCGTGCTCCTGCCTTAAGCTCCTCGTAACGTTTCCAATCTTCATGGGAATCTTCATCGTGAGTAAATTCGACGAATGACATAGCCGCTAGTTCCTCAGAATCATACCCGAGAAGCGCTTGGAATGAACGATTCGTTTCGATAGGATGACCCTTGTCATCGACAAGAGCCATGCCGATTCCGGCATTATCAAAGATGGCTCGAAATCGATTACGACTTTCTTCGAGGGCGACTTCTACCTGCTTGCGCTCGGTGATATCTGTATCCGTTCCGACCATCCGTAATGGTTTTCCATTGGTGGTCCATTCCACCACACGCCCACGGTCTAAATTCCATCGCCATTCTCCATTTTTCATCCGAAGCCGATTGATGGATTCATATATTTGAGATTCACCGGAAAAGTGATTGTTGATTGCTTGTAGAGTATTTGGCATATCGTCCGGGTGAACGAGATCTTTCCAAGATTCTACAGTTTTTGGGAGGTCTTGGGATTGATACCCAAGAGCCTTAAGCCATTCTTTACCAAATATCACATCGCCGGTCAGAACGTTCCAATCCCATGTTCCTGAAGCCGTGGCTTCAAGTGCTGTGCTGAGTCGTTCTTCGCTCTTCTTTAGTGCATCCTCAACGGATTTGAGTTCAGAAATGTCAATGACATTCGTGACGCGATACAGCGTTTGTCCCTTGATGTCCTTGATCGCAGACTCGGTCACCAACGCGGGAAAGGTGCTGCCGTCCTTACGCATATGACTTGCTTCATAGGAAAAGAATCCGTCTTGGTGAATTGTTTTAATAATGTTTGGAAGCTTGATACGAAATTCTGCTGTCATGACGTCTGCTACCGACATACCTTCCAACTCCCGAATCGCATATCCATGCATACGCGCATAGGCTTCATTCACCATTTCAAAATTGGTTGAAATTCCCGCACTAACGGCAACTCCCCATTGCGTATGTTGAAAAATCATGGCCCATTTCATGAGCAATGCTTCGCCTTGTTTTTGTTCAGTCACATCCTCAACCATGGTGGTGAAATGTTCAGCTTGGCCAGATGAATTTTGGACGACATTGACATAGAGGTTGGCATACATCAGTGACCCATCTTTTCGGATGTACCGCTTCGACGTAGCATAGGAATTGAGAGTGCCGGCTCGCAGGCTTTCGAAATTGGCTTGATCCAGAGCGAGGTCATCGGGATACGTGAGTTCAGCCCATGTTGTTAGCTTAAGTTCTGTTTGAGAATAACCCAGTAACTCACAGAGCTGATCATTCACTTCCAGCCATTTTTGCTCTAAGGAAATCATCCCCATACCGATCAATCCCGCTTCAAAAAAAGTTCGAAAACGTTCTTCGCTGACTCGTAGCTCGCTTTCGATTTTTTTTCGGGTTGAAATGTCTTGCGCTATGCTTCGGCGCTCGATAATTTTCCCCGATTCATCAAAAATGAGACGAACAGTGAGGCTGACCCAAAGAACAGTCCTGTCCTTTTTGATCATCTCTAATTCTTCATCCTGTATGGAAATACCCTCCTGAGTTTTCTTTTGAATGTTTGAGGCTTTTTCATATCCATCTTTTGTTGGAGCATAGAGAATCAGCACGTGTTTCCCGATGAGTTCCTCTTTGGGATATCCAAGCAGGTCACTCGCGCGGCCATTGACCCTGGTGATGTGTCCATCCAATGACGCTGAAAAATAGGCCAGCGGGGCAGATTCATAGAGGTCTCGGAATTGCTCTTCACTTTGTCGTACTGCGTCTTCGATTTGACGTCGTTCGGTCACATCGATGCCGGAATGGATGATCTGTTGGACCTGTCCCATTGCATCTTTGACAGGAACAAAACACGCATCGACAATCACCATACCGTTAACACCCATACAAGCCTGGTAGTCTTCGCGGACGATTTCTCCCTGACTGACCCGTTGAATAATGTCACGGACCTGTTCTTGAGTTTTTGGCGAATAGTTTAACCAATCGGTGTCAGTAAAACGTTTGCCAATGACGTCTTCTCTGGTTAATCCAGCTAGCGTAAGCGGAGCTTGATTACAGTCTGTAATCGTCCCATCTGCTGTTCCAATGCCAATAAAATTGGTCATGGCATCGAGAATAGTACGCAATTGTTGTTGGTTTGCCTGAAGGGCTTCTTCCATTCGTTTCCGTTCGGTCATATCCCTGGCGATCACCACGATTTCTTCAATGTTCTTTTCCTGAGACATGAGAGGTAAATACGATACCGTCATAAAATGCTCCTGGTCGTCTGCGAAACGAAACCAGGCCTCATAATGGACTTCTTCTCCTTGAAAACATTGGTCCAACTTGGGCTTTGCCGTTTTCTCAAAAATTTCTTTCCCTAATAATTCTGAGACGTGCATGCCAACAAAGTCTTGGCTGCCTCTGCCATGGACCTTTTCATAGCTGGGATTAACGCGACGATATCGGTAATCTTGCCCAAGGATAGAAATGTGATCGTGAGAAGCCTGAAATACCTGAGCCGTCAGGAGATGGTCATACTGAATGCGTCCAATTTGTTGAAGTTGAATGCGACTCATGATTGCTGTTGTCCAGATCGCAAAGAGGGCCAATCCACGATTGATCAAGACTTTCCAGAATTCGCCTCCGACAGGTGAGATGAAGAGGGCTACGATCGTGAGTATCGAACAGCCTACGGCAGTCCATAGAGGGAGTTGTGAATCCCTGTAGCGCAGGCTTAGTAAGACGACCGCGGTATACAGGACACCGGTTGCGATACCAAGAGGAATAAAGAGGTCAATGAGAAAGATCCCACCAGCCGCGGCGCCTATGGGACTCCATTGTTGAAACGACGGGAAATGCCCGGATCTTGCGGAAACGGAATTCATCGTGTCCACCTACCTGGTTGAGATATGAATGACTGGATGACAGTCTATATGGAAGGGAGGGAGCAGTTCAGTCTAGCGCATTACGCGGGTTCAAGAAAGATCAGAATGTGGCATGGACATGTCGTGCAGAGGGAAGAGGAAATGGAAGAAGGTGAGGGGAGTCGGATTAGGTTAAGTAGCTGACTTCGGTCAGATTGAATTTGGGTACGGGGACATCGGTGTGTGATCGTTGAATTTCCAGGATGATCGGGAGTAGTTCATCAAACATTTCGAGTAATCGTGGATCAAATTGAATTCCAGACAGTGAGCGAAGTTCCTGCAGTACTTTTTCGAGCGGCCAGGGATCTTTGTAACAGCGTTTGGAGGAGAGGGCGTCAAAGACATCAGCGATGGCGCAGATTCGGCCAACGAGTGGAATATCTTCAGCAGCTAAGCGGTTGGGATACCCTGACCCGTCCCATCGCTCATGATGCGTGAGAGCAATGGTTTCTCCCATTTGCAAGACAGGGGATTGGCTATTCGACAATAATTGGCCGCCAATCACGGTGTGCTGTTTCATGACTTCCCATTCTTCCGCGTCCAACTTGCCAGGTTTGAGGAGGATCTTGTCTGGTATGCCGAGTTTGCCCACGTCATGCATGGGTGTTGCATGGAAGAGCACGTCGCATTCTTCTTCGTTCATCCCGCAGGCACGTCCGATGACGACAGCATAGTGGCTCATTCGAACGATATGGCTTCCAGTCTCATTGTCACGATGTTCCGCTGCTTGGGCGAGTCGATGGACGACCTCCAATTGTGTTTCCTTGAGTTCTTGTGTCCGCACTCGAACGGTTTCTTCCAGCGTATCTTTTTGTAACAAGATCGTTCGATTTAAGAGGCTGGCTTCCAGTAGGTTGCGAATGCGCATGAGCACTTCAATTTTGTCAAACGGTTTATGCAGAAAATCTTTGGCTCCGGATTCCAGCGCACGCAAACGAGTTTCGCGATCCTCTTCGGAGGTCAACACTAAAATGGGAAGATAGGCATCTTTCTGAATAATTTTTAACTGACCCATGACCTGAAACCCGTTGATTTCTGGCATGCGGATATCCAAGCAGATGAGATCGGGATTCAACTCTTTGACAAGTGTGACGACTTGTGTGGGGTCTTGAGTTGAATGAATGTTGGTATAGCCAGCGTTTTGTAAGATACTCTCTAAGAGCAGAATGTTGGTCATTTGATCGTCAACGATGAGGATCGTGGCGTTTTGGCATTGTTGTTGTGAGATCATGTAAATATTTCGAATTGAAAGAGGTGGTTGTTCGGTTTTTCTGATTTTTTGCTACGCGTTTTTTATTTGATGCATGACGCTGATATTCAATTCTGCGGGATGAATGGTATCTGCTGATTGAAGTGAATATTTTTGCATCCTGATTCATTTTCGGATGAGCTGCCAGAAACTTGACAACAGATAACGCGCATTCTTCAGGGCACATGCCATCACTATGTTGTTGTGTGACATCCCTCAAGGATTGCGCTCGTTGATGAAATGAAGAGAGAAGAACATGGATGGGAATATGCGAAAAATACGGAGTAAAAAGATTAGAAGGAAGGAACGTAAGGTGAGAGGCAGGAAATCAGGATTTTATTAGTGAGATCTCCTTGAAGGAGAGGATGAACAAGACTCAGTGCAGGAAACAAGGAATAATTTTATTCCTGAGGTGTTTGGATAGTCGCAAGGTAATTGGTGATTTGAGCAAGGGCAATTTCCAGTGATTCCGTTGTTTGCTTGGAGTCTACTTTTTGCCCTGCGTGAAGGGCTTGCTCAATGTTGATCGCGATGTGATGGAGTTGCGTCGCGCCAATATTGGCGCAAATGCCTTTCAATCCGTGAGCGGCTTCTGCCAATCCATCGTCGTCGTGATGCTCGAGTGCATGTGTGAGGGCCTGAGCACAATTGGTGGCATCTGTGACAAATTGTTCAACCATGCGATTGACAAATTCTGTTCCTCCAAGCTCTTGCCATTCTTGGAATCTGGATGGATCGATGGGGGAAGGTGTTTCAATTACGTGGTTGCCAAGATCATTCAAGCTGTTCGTGTTCTGCTCTTCTGCCCTTTCGATATGATGACCCTTGCCAAGGAGTAAATCCTGGTCCGTGGTCTCAGGATATTCTGGAAGCCACCGTTCCAGTACTCGAGCTAATTCTTCTGGGCGGATAGGTTTTGCGAGGTAGTCGTCCATCCCTGTGGCTAAGCATTTTTCTCTGTCGCCAGGCATGGCATTGGCAGTCAAAGCTACAATTGGAATTCGCAGCTCGTCGTAAGGCGTAAGGGGTAAAGCATCAGGTGATTGTGTTTTGTGTGTTTCGTCTTTTTCGCCTAACGCCTCATGTCTTACACCTTCCGCTTCTCGAATCTTTCGAGTGGCTGAGAATCCGTCCATTTCTGGCATCTGGCAGTCCATGAGCACGAGGGCATACGACTCGGTCGCTACAGCTTGGACGGCATCATGTCCTGTACTCACGACGTCAGATCCATACCCGAGACGCTCAAGGAGTAAGACAATGAGTTGCTGGTTGATGGCATGGTCGTCAGCCACCAGGATTTTATCTCGAGATCGCCGTTGTGTTTCTTTCAGCGTATGTCGTGTCACTAATGGCCGTGTCTGTTCTGGGTTTTCGGTCCAACAGTACCCCATGACTGTGGCCAACCCATCATGCAGTTGTACTTTATGCAGGGGCTTGGTGAGATAGCCGGAAAATCCAGCCTCATGGGCTGTTGCAGCTTCTCCACGTTGGCCAATTGAGGTGAGGAGCAGAAGTTTGGTCTGAGCCACATCCGGGTGTTGTTTGATCAGTTGCCCTAGCTTGAGGCCGTCGAGCTTAGATATACCGCGATCTACAATAGCGACATCAAATGGATGGCCGGAGGCCATGGCGTTTTGGAGAATGGGGAGACAGTCGTGCGTGTTCGCCGTTGTCTGGACGACCATGCCCCAGGATTTGGCATAAGACTCTAATAAGAATAAGTTCGTCGGATTTTGATCAACGCATAAGACTCGGAGACCATGAAGATCAGGTCGAGGCAGCCATTCTGGTCGTGTCGTTGCAGCGGATTTTTCTAATGTCACCGAAAACCAAAATAAACTCCATGCTCCACGTTGGCTTTCTACGTCTATTTTGCCATCCATCAGCTCCACCAGTTGCTTGCAAATGGCTAATCCTAAGCCTGTGCCACCATATTCTCTGGTCGTGGAACTATCGGCTTGGGTAAAGGCATGAAACAGTTTGTCTTTGACATCAGAAGCGATGCCGATTCCGGTGTCCCAGACATGCACTTGCAGTTCGACATGTGACTCAGAAGATCCCATGAACAAGATCTGAACACTGACTTCGCCTTGTTGAGTGAATTTGATGGCGTTGCCTATTAAATTCAAGAGAATTTGGCGAATTCGACCGGGATCACCTTTCAGTCTTTTGGGCACATCAGGAAATACCACGCCTGTTAATTCCACATGTTTGTGAGACGCCCGTTCGGCGAGTAAATCAAGCGTATCTTCCAATGTGGTGTTCACATCGAAATCAATGGACTCCAGTTCGAGTTTACCCGACTCAATTTTTGAGAAATCAAGAATGTCGTTCAATAGTGTCAAGAGGGCTTCAGCTGACGTCCGTACGGTTTTGCCTAAATACTGCTGTTCGGCCGTCAGATGGGTATCCAATAATAATTCGGTCATGCCAATCACACCGTTCATTGGGGTACGAATTTCATGGCTCATGGTGGCCAAGAACTCAGCTTTTGCCTTAGCGGCTTGGAGGGCTGCGTCGCGCGATACGGCTAGTTCATCATTCTTTTTCTGAAGGTTTGTGGCCATATTGCTAATTTCCTGGCCATCACGTTCTCGATCACTGATTTCCTGATGCAGCAGGACGTTAGTGTTCATAAGTTCGTTTGTACGCTCGGTGACCATGTCTGATAAATGGGAGCGATGTTGTTCCAGTTCTGTATCTCGATTTTGAATTTCTTGCAGCATGGCATTGAATCCATCAATCAAGGTCCCGATTTCATCCTGCCGATGGCCATCGGCACGTAAGGAATAATCTTGACTGTGAGAAATGCGAGTGGCCACGTTTGTGAGATTAACCAATGGACTCAGTATGACTTCTTGGAGTCTCGAAGAAATCAATAGGGCTAACAGACTTGCGACGATCATGGCAGAGATCATAATCGCAAGAAGATGCTCGAGGTGCTCATACATTGCCTGTAAATTTGATTGGACATACAGGACGCCGACTTTCTCACCGTTGAAGATGATAGGGCGGGAAATTTCTACAGATTCCCACGATACAGTCGTCAACATTTGATTCGTTGTGTTGTTGAATATGGGGAGCGGTCCAGGTTGGTATTGAGCGAGTATGTCTCCTTGGGGAGTCAGGAGCATGGCTTGAAGAATGTTCGATTGATGCTGGAAGGCCGAGACAATCTCTTTCGCGGTTTCTTGATCATGAAATACCAGCGCAGCAGAGCTGTTTTCGCCCACCAAGCCGGCTTGATCCATGAGCTCATTGACGAGCGATTGCCTAAATTCCACTAAGTCGTTCACAACTAAGACGGTACAGGCGAATAGCAGGCTCAGGCCAGATGTGAATAGAAGGATCAAGAGGAGCTTACTCTTGAGAGGCATTCGTTGAACGATCTTTGGTGTCCAGGAAAATGGCATCGTATTTATGGGGAGATAATTTTGGCCAGACGTAGCAATTTTGAACTAACTTTTAGGTTTGTCTTGTTGATCGCGTCCGGGTTGATGGCAAACCGCACTTTTTGATCATCTAGGAAGAATTTGATCATGCCACCGTGCTGGATAAAGATATCGTTTTCTCCTACCGTCAAGACGTTTGCGCTACCGTATTGTTGGCGGTAGGTTCTGAGTTGCGATGATTGTGCTGCGGCAAGATACAGCATATGACAATGTTTCAATGTCGTTGTGCTAGGGTTGCGGTATATTTCAAGTGGATGGCTCCCAATTTTTTTTGTGCGTAACGTGGCATCGAGACTTTCTCCAAATGGATCTTTCCCCATAATGCAGATTCGGAGGTGTCCATCGGTGTCCTTATATGTGGAGGATGGCCAATCCACGAATGTGGCAAAGTGATAGAGGAATGCGACTTTGATTTGATACTCTTTTGGTCCATCGGCCTGGCTGTGTTCTGGATGCCAGATCAGACTACTTAAGACGATAACTATAGCGAGGCACAGGCCAAATGCATGATGGGGTCTGTGCATCATGGAAAAGCGTCCAAGCAAAATGGCTTAGCCACCAAGAGCTGGAGGGGCATTGTGTGGTGGTTCCAGGTCCTCACTAGCAGTTCGTGAATGGATTAATAGCTCCACGTGAGTTTTCCATAGACACTGCGTTGAACTTCGGTTGGCTGTGTGGCTAAGAACAGAGATGGAGCCGCTTCTGGATGATGATTATCCAAGAGGTTTTGTCCCACGAGTGATACGTCAAGATTGGGCCATGGCTTCCACCCAAGGCGAAGGTCCAGCTCGAGATAGCCTGCAATGTTTGGAGCTGGGAGGTTATCCGAAATGCGCAGCCATGAATCGAATTCCACTTGATAGGGGAGTGTCATCAAGGAACGAATGGACCCTTGATGGTGTGGTGTGCCTCTGCCGGTTGTACTGAGGGCGGTATTAATTGGGCCTTCCACCCACATGTTGATATACGTATAGGCGCCACGGATTCGCCACCAATCTTGAAGTTGAACATCACTGCCCAGTTCTACTCCCAGGCTGTCCACTTCCAAATTATTTTCGAGCGTGCCAGTAGGAGGGGCGAGGCTGACGACTCTGGTGCCACGAATATTGTCGTATTGATTATAGAACCCTGTGATATCAAATGTGATCCACTCAAACGTATTGAGTCGGTAGCCTACTTCATATGCTAAGAGCTCTTCGGATTTGAAGCTCTGATTTCCTCTGACTAAAGTCGGGAAGGGCGTGGTGCTATTGGCTGGAAGAGTGAGACGGATGTTGTCTTCTAAGCGAGACGGAACACGGACGGCGCGAGAAATGGCTCCCCACAGACTGTGACCATCCATTGGCGTCCAGAGAAAACGTCCGCTGGGCTGATATTCAAATCCGGTAAAATGGTTGTGTGAGAGTTTCGTGCCAATCGTGACGATGAGGGTGTCGGGAATGACTGTGATTTCGTCTTGGAGAAAGCCACTTACTAAATTGAAGGATTGTGAATCAGGGAAAACTGCTGTACCAGGAGTATTTTGCAAGTCATCCATCCAATAGCGATACTCCAATCCCCAGAGGATCTCTTGGTGGCTAAGGAAGGCAAATCGATGTTGAAAGTCCACGTCGAATGTATCAATGGTCGCTTTCACCGTGTTTTCTCTTCGCTCATAACGATCGTAAAAAAATTGTAGCGCCATATCGGAACCTGAATTCCAGGTATGTTCCCAACGTGTGAGGAAATGTCCTCCTGACATTTCTAGGTCCTCGTTCCCAAGAGTAAATGCATAGGGAAATGTTGTGGTCGTGGCGACCGTACTTTGTTGTCCGCCATTGCCAGTATAGAGCTCCCCTTGAACCATCACACGATCTTGTGTAGCCGGTTGCCAATCAGTGCGAAATCCACTGCGGAACATTCGTGTGTCATCATGGGCGCCCACTGCGTTAAAACTCGTATCTCGATTGAAATACTTGGCAAACAATCGATACTGGAAATCTGAGCCATGACTTCCCCCTTGTCGGACTGACACAATGCCTTCCTCGGTTCCGGTCACCCCGCTGACTAAAAGCCCTTGCGTATCCTGAGCGTGCTTCGTGATGATATTGATGACGCCATTCACGGCATTCACACCCCACAGTGCCCCGCCAGGGCCACGGATCACTTCGATACGATCAATGTCTTCCAGCATCGTGTCTTGCGTTTCCCATGCCACTCCAGCAAATAAGGGGTTATAGACAGTTCGACCGTCGATAAGGACTAGCAATTTATTGGTGAATCGTTCATTGAATCCTCTGGAACTGATGTTCCATTGATTATTACTCCCTCTTGCGACTTGGATGCCTGGAGCCATGCGAAGAGCTTCTGGAATACTCGTCACGCCTGATCGGCGAATATCTTCCTGTGTGATGACAAAAATGGCCGCTGCTGATTTCGATAATTTTTGCTTTTTCTTGGATACTGACGTGACTTCGACAGACATAAGTTCTTCCAAGCTGAGCTCAGTCAGGTCAGTGTTCGAAGAGAGATCAGATATCTCACCGAAGGCTGTTCCGGTCATGATGATAAGAAGCAGCGTTGCCATTCGCATTTTTTTAAGGGGAGCAACTATTTGGTGCGGGAAATTTTGTGTTGTAGAAAAGCCTGTCATGAAATCCTCCGAGTGCACACTACCGAATTCTTCTTGATTAATTGGACCACTTCCTTTTGCCGGCGACGACAATCGAGGGGGACAGTAACTTAGAGAAAGGGCCTTATTTTCCCTAATCTTTATGTCGGTTATCCGAAATTGAGACTTAATGAAGAGGAATGCGGAATGCCAATAATGGCTGCTCGGAAGAGGGGAAACGGTAGGTTGGGAGCAAGTAATGGGTGCTTGTGGAAAGAGCGAGAGCAAGAAGCGTTAGGGATCGTTGAGCATGGCTTCTAGTTCCTGACGGGTTGCTTGAAATGTGTCTTGAATCTTCGTGCGAAATGAAGGCGTCATGGTTGTTGCTTCTCCCTGGCAGGCAGTCTCAAGGTCCACGGCCACTCGGGCGAGAGCGGTGGCTCCCATATTTCGCGAGATGCCTTTAAGCCCATGGGCGGATTCTTGAATTTGTGCTAGGTCGTGTTTGTCTAAAGCCTGTTCAATGAGGGTGACACATTCTAGGGAATCTTCGACAAATCTCTGAATCATGGTTTGGAGAAATTCCCGTCCTCCAAGAATTTCCAATTCGTCCAGAGTCTGATGGTTGATAACATCTGATGTAGGAGAATCGGGTGTTGGAGACGAGGAGGATGTTTCGATGTTCTCAGCGATCGGAAGTGCCAGGGGATCGGACTTCGGTAACCACTGAGCCAAGATATTGGATAATTCCTCAGGCCGAATGGGCTTGCTGAGATATTCGTCCATTCCTGCTTGGAGACATTTTTCACGATCTCCCTGCATCGCATTCGCAGTCATAGCGATAATAGGCACATGTCGAGACGTTAGGGGTGAAGCGTCAGGCGAGATTTTTTCTTGCGCTTCACGCCTGACGCTTTCCGCCTCACGAATATTTTTTGTGGCTTCATAGCCATCCATTTCTGGCATTTGGCAATCCATTAAAATCAGGTCATACGGAATGCGAGAGTAGGCTTCGAGGGCTTCATGTCCGTTGCCTGCCACATCTGCGCGAAAGCCTAATCGTTCAACCATCAAGACGCCTAGTTGCTGATTCACTTGGTGGTCATCTACCACCAAAATGCGAATGGCTTGTTGGCGGTGGAGGTCTTTTAGGAAGTGAGCCGTGACTAATGGTTGAGGTGCGGAATGAGTATCAGAGAGGGGTAAACCCATGACGGTTTCCATGCAGGCTTGAAGTTGTGCTTTTCTAATCGGTTTGGTCAAATACCCAGAAAATCCTGATTGTTTGGCTGCTGTGGCATCTCCTCGTCTTCCTAGGGAAGTCAGCAAGACCAACCGCGTGTTTTGAAGAATGCTGTCTGATTTAATGTGTGTGGCTAACGTAAATCCATCCATCTCTGGCATTTCCATATCTAAGATAGCCAAATCGAATGGCCTCCCCTGCTTGGCCTGTTGCTGAAGTAGGATTAAGCATTCCTTGGGGTCTTCTACTAATGTGCCATCTATATTCCAGTAGTGGAAATATTGCTCCAATAACTGTCGATTGGTGACATGATCATCCACTGCACAGACTCGGAGGTTTTGTAGGGTGATAGGTCTTTGAGAGAGACCGGTGTCCATTGGTAGTTGTTTCTCAAAATGGGCGGAAAACCAAAACGTGCTCCCACCTTCTATTCGATTTTCAACGCCAATTTCCCCGCTCATTTGTTGGACAAGTTGTTTGCAGATAGCGAGTCCGAGTCCGGTCCCGCCATAACGTCGAGTCGTCGAACTGTCAGCTTGGGAAAACGGTCGGAAAAGTTTTGGTAGAATGTCAGAGGGGATACCTTCTCCTGTATCATGAATGTCCACACGTATGGTCACCGAATCTGGCGTTTCTTCGACCGACGAGATCTTGACTATAATTTCCCCTTGAGTCGTAAACTTTATTGCGTTCCCGGTGAGATTCATGAATATCTGGCGTAAGCGTCCAGGATCCCCTTGCAATGCTGTAGGAACGTTGGCGTTGACGAGACCAACTAATTCGAGGTTTTTTTTGCCTGCCGCTTCCGCCAACAACTCTAACGATTCTTCTAAGGTGGTTCGAAGATCAAATGGGATCATTTCGAATTCTAACTTTCCGGCTTCAATCTTCGAGAAATCTAAAATATCGTTAATGATCTTTAGCAACGTCTCTCCAGATGACCGAACCGTTTCGGCAAACTGCTGTTGTTGAGTGGAGAGGTCTGTTTCCAAAAGGAGCCCGGTCATCCCAATCACGCCATTCATCGGCGTGCGGATTTCATGGCTCATGGTCGCGAGAAACTGACTTTTCGCGATGGCCGCAGATTCTGCATGCTCTTTGGCTTCTCGAAGTTCTTGTTCCTGTTGTTTGCGATCACTGATATCTCGAATAATGCCGGTGAACGTAGGGCGAGCACCCACCTTTGTTTCGCTCACGGCGAGTTCCATGGGAAAGGTTCTGCCATTTTTTCGTTTGCCAACTAATTCGCGACTTTTCCCAAGAATGGTGGAAGACTGTCCATCGAGATATCGTCGGAGGTATCCATCATGTTCTTCTTGGTGGGGGGAAGGCATGAGAAAAGACACATTCTGGTCGATGGCTTCTTGCGCTGAATAGCCAAACACGTGTTCGGCTGCGCTGTTATACGATTGGATGATCCCTGTTTCATTAATGGTAATGATGGCGTCGGCTGCCGTTTCCACAATTCCTCTGATCCGTGCATCGCTTTCCTCTCGCGCCAATTCTCCTCGTTTGCGTTCAAGCACACGGCCCAATTGCGTCCCTACGATTTCCATCACTTCTAGCAAACGAGCATTGGGAGATTCGATTGAACGAGAAAAGAATTCCAATACACCCATGACGGTATTCCCAATGAGAACGGGAAAGGCAAATCCACCTCGGATCCCCAGTTCGCCCGCCATCCGTGCTCTTGGAAAGTTCAGGTCCTGGGTGATGTCAGGAATCCATGCTGCTCGGCCTTGTGCGAGTACTCGTCCAGGAAGTCCTACTCCTGCGGAAAAAACCGTTTGTTCCGTGAGGGCCTTAAAGGTTTGGAATTCATCGTCATTGTCCAAATGCCATAAATGTGAAGGTGAGAGTTGTGAGGTGTGTTCATCATCACGGAAGTAGACATGAGCGACTGGCCATGTGGTAAATGCGCAGATGCGATCTAAGCTGGATTGAAAGGCATCATTGACGGATTGTGCTTCATTGGCCGCAATAGCGACCTGCTGGATGAGTCGCATCAGGGCTGTTTCTTGGCCAAGCGCTGCTTCGATCTGTTTCTGTTCCGTAATATCTCTGATGAACGCACAAAAAGAATACGAATTCTGCTTGAACAGGGGCACTATGGTGATTTCCATGAGAAACTCTTGATGGTGTCGGTGGAGTCCTCTAATTTCCAGGCGTTTATTCACGATATGTTGTTGCTTCGTCTCTAGAAAATGTTTGAACAGGCTTTCTTCTTCATTGCAAGGACTTGAAGGAAGCAACGTGACTCCAAAGCTCTTTCCCATTATTTCAGACTTGGGCCATCCGAATATTAAGGTGGCTTGTGGATTCCAGTCGGTGATGATGCCTTCCTGATCGATGGTGACAATGGCATCGAGAGCATGATCTATAATGAGGCGAATCTCTTCTCGACTCTCACGAAGGGCTCGAATGGCCTGTTCCCGTTGCTCAGCTCCCGCATTCACTCGGTCTAAAACACGATTGTATTCGGTCGCGATTTGTCCAACTTCTGTATGGGGCTCCGCTTCCACTGACCGAGTGAAGTCTCCCTTGGCCCGGTGCGTTTCCATTTGTCCAAGCAGATCAAGCTGGGCCGTGCTGGTCCCATGTTCCGCCATATTCAATCCCAAGCGTTCTTCATCCTCGGTGACCCTAAGAGGATATATCTTGTTGAGATACGTCAAAATCATGGCACTGACACCGAAGGCCCATCCAAAGCAGGCCAAGACCCCGCTGAGTTGAATGCCAAATTGCGTGAGACGGTCGTACCCGGTTCCCCATAGTTCCATATTCCCAAGTAAGGCTACTGCGAGGGTCCCCCACACCCCTGCGCAAGCATGCACAGGGATGGCTCCGACGACATCATCTATGTGCCATCGTTCTAAGAGACTCGTGGCCAGGACGCACAGGATTCCTGCGATTCCTCCGACGATTAGTGCTGTGGTGGGGGTCATATAGGGTGCAGAAGCCGTCATCGCGACCAGTCCTGCTAACATGCCATTGATCACTGAGCTCGCATCTGGCCTCTTCTTTAATCTCCATGCATACGTCAACGCGGTGATTCCGCCGGATGCACTTGCCAGCATGGTATTCACTAAGATGAGAGGAAGATTGTGAGTGCCGGGAATCGCGCTGCCACCATTGAACCCCAGCCATCCCACCCATAATAAGAATAATCCGAGTGCAGTAAGGGGCAGATTATGCCCTTGAATGGCCACACTGTTTGCGCCAAAACGCCCGAGACGAGGTCCAATGACCAAAGCCGCAGCTAAAGCCACCCATCCAGCAGTGGAATGGACGACCGTGGCTCCCGCAAAGTCAATAAATCCCAGGTTGTTCAACCAACCGGTTTTAAGGCCTTCGGCATGGCCTGACCACATCCAATGACCGATGATGGGGTAGATGGCCAGGCTAATAAGCGAGGAAACCAGAATATAGCCGCTAAAGCGCATACGTTCCGCGACTGCTCCAGAAATAATCGTCGTGGCGGTTCCGCAAAATGTGAGTTGGAACAGGAAGAACGTCCACATCTGTGTACTTGAATCCCCGTCGAACAGAAATTGCGAGGTGCCAAGGAACCCAAACGCGGTGGTGCCAAACATTAGGCCGTAGCCAAGCATCCAAAAAATGATGGAGGCAATGCAAAAATCCACAACATTCTTGATGGCCACGTTGATGCTATTTTTAGCTCGGACCAGACCAGTTTCTAGGCACGTAAACCCGGCTTGCATCAGCAAGACGAGAGCCGTGCAGGTCAGCATCCAGGTCAAGGGCTGGAAGGAGGAGCTAGTGGGCATGAATGATTCTCAGAAGGGGAATGTTCCTCATGGAAGGAATATCTGAAGATAGGAAGACAGGATGGGGTTTCATTTGGTTTTAGTTTAGAGTCAGTGGATTTTTTTCATCGGATTGCACCCCCATTCGACTCGAGGCCACGAATGTCATTAGTGGATTTCTTAAAGAGAATTTCTGGATCTCCTACGATAATTTCTTTTCGTTCGACATTTCATAGCCAGGTAGTCTGGGCATTGTGATTCCAAGACATTCAGCCCATCACGATTTTCTCGGTTTCTGGATGTTGGTTCTTAACGCTGAACCATTCTTGAGGTTTGTGTAGGGCTCAGATGCAAGGGGGGGCAGCAGAGTTAGGCAAAACAAGTCGATAGCCTTCTATGCTTTTCTCATTTTGGGGTATGGGCAGATAGCCATTTAGCAAATATTCGTACAAGCCCGTCAGGGCGAATGGGTTTGCTTAAATAGTCATCCATTCCGGCCTGTAGGCATTTTTCACGATCCTGAGGCATCACGTTAGCCGTCATGGCCACGATAGGCACATGGAGTGTGCCGTTAAGCGTGAGGCGTAAGGGGTCAGTTGAATCTGTTGCTTTCGCCTCGCGCTTTGCCATTTCCGCCTCACGAATTATTTTCGTGGCTTCGTAGCCATCCATGACAGGCATATGGCAATCCATAAAGATCAAGTCATAGGGGATGGTCTTCAAGGCGTCGATGGCTTCCTGCCCATTGGCGGCGACGTGCACTCGATGTCCGAGTCGCTCAATCATCATGACGGCTAATTGTTGATTGACGTGATGATCATCCACGACAAGGACTCGATGGCCGACTATTTCTGCTGATTCTAGTGACGCAAAACGGGTGATGACTGGTGTATCAAGTTGATCCATGTTCCCCCTCTCAAGGCCCATCACGGTCTTTAATGTGTGCTTCAGAGCATTCTGGCGAATAGGTTTGGTCAGATAGCCTGAAAAACCTGCAGCTTTGGCCTCCTTTGTCTCCCCTTGTTGCCCGATAGACGATAAGAGTATCAAGCGAGTATCCGACAATTGAGGATTGCTTTTGATGGCATGAGCCAAAGCTACTCCATCTATACCTGGCATTTCCATATCGACAATGGCGATGTGGAACGGCTCTCCTTTGTCCATGGCTCGTTGTAGCACTTCGAGACCTTCCGTCGGTGTCGAGACAGACGTCGTATGTAGGCCCCAGGCTTTGGCATATTCTTCTACGAGTTCTCGGTTGATGGGGAGGTCGTCGATACAACAGAGACGCAATCCGTCGAGGTCCATTGTTGGCAGAATCTTTGGGGACTCGGATTGTTTAAGGTAGCGTGAGGTAAACCAAAAGGTGCTGCCTTGACCCACCTGACTCTCGACACCGATGCTTCCACCCATTTGTTCGACTAATTTTTTGGAAATAGCCAGGCCGAGCCCTGTTCCACCGAATTGACGGGTGGTTGAACTGTCAGCTTGTTGAAAGGGTTGAAAGAGGTGCGCTTGAACCGACGGGTCGACCCCGATGCCTGTGTCAGTGACGGCCACACGAATCGTGGCGGTGTCTCTCGTTTCCTCAAGCAAGGAAATACGTAGGGTCACATCCCCTTTTTTCGTAAATTTGATGGCATTACCAACTAGATTCAGCAAAACCTGTCGAAAACGCCCCGGGTCCCCTTTTAGATGCGCGGGAACGCAAGGGGCCATGTAACCAATCAATTCTACTTGAGCACTCCCAGCTTTTTCAGCTAAGAGGTCCAAGGTATCTTCCATGGCCACACGAAGATTGAAATTAATGGTTTCAAAATCCAACTTTCCCGCTTCAATTTTTGAAAAATCAAGAATATCATTGATAATGGTCAGCAAGGCTTCACCCGAACTGCGAACGGTTTCGGCAAACTGCTGTTGTTGGGAAGACAGACTGGTATCCAACAACAGTCCGGTCATTCCGATAATGCCATTCATGGGTGTACGAATCTCATGACTCATGGTCGCTAAAAATTCGCTTTTAGCTTTTGCCGCTTGTTCTGCTGTTTCCTTGGCTTGCCGTAAGGTGTGTTCCGTATTTTTTTGTTCGGTGATATCGCGTATGAAAGCACTGAAGATCGTTGTTCCTTCAACAGTGATAGGGGTGACTGTAAGCTCGGCCAGAAATTTTTCTCCCTTTCGATTGAGGGCTGTGACTTCAAGCCGTTGGTTGAGCATGGTGCTTTGGCGAGTTGTTAAATAGCGTTCAAAGCCGTGAGTATGTCCCTCGCGAAACTCTGGAGGGATGATCATTTCTGTTAGAGGTTGCCCTATGATTTCTTTTTTTGTCCATCCAAATAATGTTTCTGCTTGTGGATTCCAATCCACAATGATGCCAGCTTCATTGACGGAGATAATCGCATCCAGTGCATGATCGATGATCGCCCGAGTTCGGTCTTGCGCATTCTTCAGCCGTGTTTCGCTCGTGTACCGAAGGTTGTCATAGAGTTGCTGCATCTCTTTGGATGACAGGGCGAGTGACCGTTCTAGTAATTCACGTCCTTGATCCGCTTCGGTATACGCATTGCTGACACGCTCTAGCAATTTATTCCAATTCTCAGGGGAATCTGGAACTGTGAGATCTGCCTGCCCTATGCGTTTGAGTTGTCGTTTGAGTAGAGGATGCATGGAGAACTACTGTTCGGAGATTGTCGTGAGGGTCATGGTTTGGTTATGGAGCTCACACCGTCCATTGGCATAAGGGGAGAGTTCGCCGTAGGAGTAAAACCCTATTTGTTGAGTTCCAGGAGGGAACACCTCTACCGTGGCTTCGACTTCTTCTTCGGCACGTTCGCCTAACACGAGGCGTCGACCGACACAGGAGATGGCGATGGCGAGCGTATTCTGTGGGTCCTCAGATTTGGTGGCTAGTGCTGCCTCAGAAGCTCCATTAATCAGCCGGTCAAAATTTCCTCGCATCAGTTGTACGAGTGAATCTTGAGGGATGTTTCCGGCAAAGGTCATTGATTGGGCAGCTTCGTTCACAGCAAGGATGGTTCGCACCAGATATTCATCACTTGGCCCATCTTGTTTTAAGGCTAAGGGAAACAGTAGAGCGGTGGCCGGAAGTCCACTGGCTCGGTCCCCAAGGTATTCCTTGTAGAGCTCCAAGGCGGGTTTGCCATCAAGCTCATAGAGCACATTGCCATCAGAGCGTGTGACTCGACGTTCAGGGCCCAAATAGTCCCATCCTCCTTTAGACGCATGTCCCAGATGAATGCGGTCACCATAGAATCCGACGGCTGTCACCATGCCTCCTGTTGGAACATTATTTTGAATGACCCACGTCTGTTTGAATCGATCTCCGTCTCCGGCCAACCCTCCGGTAATGACCACTGATTCTGGGAGTACCGCATTCAGCCCACGGATGAGTTCACTGCCATTGACGAGCAGTCCATCGGACAACACTAAGACGCCCTTCAGGTCTGGGCCCAGGAGGTCGTTGGCTATTTGCTGGCCGACATGAAATGATTGAGTGGGATCGGGAATTGATACGGTTGCTGTTTTAACCGTGGTCCAATCAAACTGCATCACCCCTCCGACCAAACTGTCGTCTTTGATCTCATTCCCAAACACTTCCCCCGACGTTGAACAGCCAATCATGGGAATGCCCGAAAATGTTTGACTGATGGTTTGAACGCGTTCAGGAGACTCCAGAAAGCTAGAGGCTCCGAACACAATCACCAGAGATTTCTGAGGATCCTGGATAAAATCTGGACGAGTGATTGGTGGGCTCGAATTATCAAGACAAAATGTTTGGACCTTCATGCATTTTCCTTACTCTGTTGAATCATGTTGTGAATATAGCTCCTCGTGAAACAGACGTGTTCTTACAGATTCCTCATACAGGGGGATTTTTTATCTTTTTCGGCATTTGCAGCCGAAATCTGAATCTAATCTGATGAAACGGGACAAACGAGATTGGCAATCATTGGTGCTCGGAATAGACGAAATTATTGGTCTAATCAGGGTTCTGAAGGGGATGGGAGAGTGAGTTTCTTCGTGGGAGTTTGTTGGGTTAAACGTGCAAACAGTTTTTTTCTCGTGGAGAAGAATGAAGGCTGATCTTCTGAGAGTTTCAGGAATTTCCCATAATATTGATTCGCCATTTGATCGTTCCCTAACTGTTCATACGCATAACCCATATTGAGATGGATGTGTGGAAGATTGGCTGCTAGAGATTCAGCTTGTCTCAATTCATGGATGGCCAATTGAAAGTCGCCGCGCTGTTGTGCCACCAAGGCGCGTTGGATCCAAAGCTGTGGAATTTTGTCATTTCTCGCGAGCCCGCTTAAGAAGTATTGATCGGCCTCCTCCATATCGCCTTTACCGAGTAATGCGGTCCCCATCCAAAACCAGGGTTGCCATTTTACGGGTGGGTTATGAAAGAGTGGAGAGAGGAGGGCCACGGCGTCTTCATACTCTCCCGCTCGAATCATCTCCTGCGCATGGTTCAATCGGTTGGTCGGGGACGGTTGTAATGGTGCAATGGGTTGGCCAGCTTCATTCATCGACGTGCGCTGCGCTTGCAGCGCTGCGAGAGTTGTTTCGGGGACAGAATCAGTTGCACGGCTACTTGTTGTGACGAACTCTTCTGTCTCGATGATTTCTTCATCTGATAACAACGCAACCAAATTTGATGCGGCTCTTTCACCATTGTTGCTGAAGACAACAATGTCTGTGTCTGGATCATGCATGAGTTCCGTGTGGAGCTCAGGGGAGGATACGATCGATGAAGGGTCCTCAGAATCCGAAGCGGAGAAAGCTGTCGACGTTTCTTGAATCTCGCTCAATTGTTCTATGGGATCAGAAAATGCAATTTGCTCAGTAGCAATTATGGTTGCCGTGGTGTTCCCTGATGAGGGATCGTTCCGTTCGATGTGTAAAAGAGAGGGGGCTGTCTCTTTATGAGGTGCCGATGAGGGAAGTGCGGACTTGCTTGTGAAATGTTCAGATGCGAGCTCGTCGTCATTACTGCCAAGAGACGCAGTCGTGAGGTGATTCCGGGTTGGTTCCACCGCGACGGCAATCTTGGTTTCTGAGGCTTGCTCATCGAAAATTGATTCCTCGGAAATATCGAGAGGCCTGGGGAGCGAGCGTTGGTCATTCAGGCGAGCTTGGGTGGTGTTTCCCAGCCCGAAGTCGAGATGCCCCCCGATCCAAAATGCTGCGACAGCAAGACTCCCGAGTGTCATGGTCATCCCCACCAACACCATCAAGAATGTGAACGGAGAATCCTTGCGATGCCGTCCAGATCCTTCTCCTTTGTTAAAAGCAGGACGCTGAACGACGTCCTCCTTTGGCTTGGGTGGGGAATCATCAGCTTGTGCCTGAAGACGTTTCAATGTGTCGGCAATAATGCTCATTTCTTGAACAGTGCGAAGTCAGGAGTGAAAAGTAAGAAGTGAAATCGTGAAGTCTGTAAGCAAAGGATTTTTGGAGGATTCTTCCCCTCAACCTTGCTATCGTTATTTCTTCGCACCTTTCACTTCTCCTTTTTACGTCAGAAATTCTTGTGACGCTTTCCATACTAAGAAATGTCCAATGACTGAATGATTATTTGCAAAAGCTCCGAGCATGGCACGGTCGCAGAGTTGATTGATCCGCCTAGGCACACCGCCTGAGAGCATATAGATCAGCCACGGTACTCCGGTTCGGAATCGAAGCTCGTCGGTTTTTTGCACTTTTTTGATGCGGTGACAAATATAGTCTCGTGTTTCTCTGTATCCAAACGGCTGCAGGCGATAGCGCACGCTAATGCGTTGCCGAAGCGGGCGAAACGCGCGTCCGGAAAGTTTTTGTTCGAGTTCGGGCTGTCCAACGAGCAAAAGACACATCAGTTTGTCTTTTTCCGTATCAAGATTAGACAAGAGCCTCAGGCCTTCTAGGACCTTGCCACTCAAGCGATGGGCTTCGTCTACGAGAACAACCACGCGCTCGCCACCTTCAGCTAGACGGAGAAGGAGTTTCGGTAATTCCCGTTGGAGGCTCCCTAGCGAGGAATCTTCCGGTGTCGTCCCGGTGAGGTCTTCATAAATGGACGTGAGTAGGTCGCCATACGATTGATCGGGGTTGATGAGGTAGGCAAAGCGCACGCCTTCTGGAGGATGTCGCAGCAGGTGTCGACATAGCAGTGTTTTTCCCAGTCCGACTTCTCCGGTCAGCATGGTAAATCCGCCGCTGGCAATCCCGAAGCGAAGATGGTTCAAGGCTTCCATATGATGACTGCCAGGGAAAAAGAAATCTGTGTCAGGCGTCAGCCGAAACGGCGGTTCAGTAAATCCCAGTTCTTCGTAACAAAGACTGAGGTCGAGTGTGGTCATAGCCCAGCTTTCACAATCGTTGGTGAAATAAATATGACGAGTTCACTTTTGGTTTTTACCGTATAGGTGCCAGTAAAGAGTCGTCCAAGAAGCGGAATATCCCCTAACAGGGGGACTTTTCGTTCGGTTTCTGATGATTCTTCTTGGATAAGTCCACCGATTATCATCATTTCACCATCTTTGAGACGCACGAGCCCAGAGGTTTGCTTGACATCCAAGACAGGGGCATTGGAGGTCTTAAGGGGTGAAATCGCGGTTTCCCGAAGCCGAGAAATAATAGGCGTGACGTCGAGCATGATCCATCCATCCTTGGAAATTTGAGGGGTCACGGATAAGACTAAGCCGACGGTCACTGAATTGGCTTCTTCGGTCACAATATTCCCGGTTCCTGACGTACCTTGAGTAATGGTTTGTGTAAAAAAAGGTTGATCGGTAGCCACTTTGATAAGAGCCGGTTGATTGTTCAGAGTGACGATACGAGGTTGTGAGACCACCTTGAGTTCGCCCTGCTCCTGGAGGGCCTCTATGACTCCGTCAAAACTTGCATCGGAAAAGGAAATCGAGGTCGTTTTGATTTTGGGAACAACCCCGCCAATGGGCGAGGCGATGATTGAGCTTGCAGCACCAATCAGCCCGGAGGAATCTCCCAAAAAATCAACCCGATTCCAATCGATGCCCAGGCTGTAATTGTCATTCAAGTTCACTTCATAAATTCGGGCTTCAATCTGGACTTGCCGGTGCAATGATTGATGGACTGATTCAACGAATTGATTAATTTCATCGACCCGTTGATACCAATCCGTCACTTGGATTGTTCCTGAAAGTCGATTGATCACCAATCGTCCATCCTGCGACATGAGCGTTTTGAGTTGTGTTTCCAATTCTTCCCAAAACTTTATTTCATCTTCTTGATTCACTGTGATTTGGCCGGAATCTTGTGATCCGCCCCCACCTGATGAACCGGAACTCATTTGTGCACGGTTTTGGCCGGTGCCTCCTCGGATCAACCGAATGTAGTCAATATTCAACCTTGTCGTTTGGAATCGACGAACTTGAATGAGATTGTCATGATGTTCCCAATAATAGCCGTGGGCTTCTAGGAGTGCCGACATCGCCTGTTGCAAAGGCAGATCATGAAAGTCGACAGTCGTCGTTCCAGTAATGTTTGGTCCTGTGACGATATTAAGTTTGTTGCTTCGTGCAAAGAGTGCGAGGGCATCAATTAAAGGAAGTTCATGTGCTCGAAACGAATACAAGGGGCCTAATTCGGGAGGAGTTGGATGAGAAACCTCATCCATATCGTTGCTGAATAGCATGCGATCTTCAAGGGAAAACGTCACGTTGGAATTTTTTAGTTTCGATTGAATTTCGTGAGACTTGAATGATGGCCCGGATTCAGAAATGGTGGGTATGGGGCTAGGTACGACGTCTTTTTCAGGATCAATTGTGGTACAGCTCGAAAGAGTCAACAGTCCGATGACGGTTATCATCATGAACATGGCCCATAATCCTTGCTTCGAGGAACAAAGGTGGTGGGTCGTGGCTCTTTTCACGCGGCTTATTGAATGTTGAGTTCTCGTGTGTTCGATCGTTGTCATCGTGTGTTTAGGAGGTCGTGTCTGTCGCAAAGGTTAAGAATTTTTTCTTGCCATGACGTGTAAGCAAGACGCCTTTCAGTTGAATTGAAACAACTTGATACCCACCGACCATTTCCCCTTCCACGACAACCTGACGATTGATCACAGCACTTCGGTGTTGGGCCTCGATCGCGATTGCTTTCAAGGTGAGTTGGCTTGGTGATCTTCCGTGTGGTTTAAGGGTTAGAGGTAAAGAGATCAAGGATTCTTGTGAAGATGAATTTGACCACTTTGCAATAGCTATGGGTGCAAAGGGATCGCGTGTTGGATTGGCAATCCATTGGGTTGCTTCTTCATCATGTCCCACTAACGAAGGAACGGGAGTTGTTGGCGTTAGTTCCGCTGAAGATGGTGTGGAGGCCACGGAAATTGGCAATGAAAAGTCACTGGTCGATTGAATCACATTGTGATACACCGCAATACCTGCTAGGAGGCACAGGCCAATCATGACGAGCGGACTTTTTAAAGCTCGACGGAATCTTGTGTCTTCATCCATGTCGATAATCCAACTGTAAATGTTGTGGCCTTTTTCCCGTCACCATTGACGGCGACCTCTTCAATATTGACACGTGGACCTGATTGCTCCAAGACTTGTAAAAACTTCAAGAATGAATGGTACCCACTATGGCCATCTAGTGAGCGTAAATGAAGTTTTAGAGGGACGATTGTGATGCCTTGTATCGAAGAAGGAGTTCGTTCTTCCTTCCGGATCTGGTAATTCATGTGAAGGGCGATCTGTTCTCCTTCTTTTTGGAGTTTCTGAGCCCATTGGGCCAGCTGAGTGAAATCCTGTAATAAACGACGTTCGGCTTGTTCGAGATCGGACTGATGAGTCTCGGGCTTGGCCTGACGATACTGGATTCGAAGTCGAGAAATTTCTTGATCCAAATCGATGATGGTCTGCATGGATGCTTGGTTGGCGCTGACTTCTGCAAATTTGTCAAGACTCATCCATCCTACGAATGTGAGACTGCCAGCAAGCATAATCACCAAGAGGAGTCCTTTGTTATTGGAAAGAGCGCCCCGGAGTTTTGAGACCCAGAGAATCATGAGAGATTTCCTTTTAAGGTCCACTGGTAAGAGGGAGGTATATCTTTCCTTGAGGTTTGAGAACTCGTCTGACTCAGCAGTTGATCCTGCCAACCCTCCTCTACTCTGACGTGATAGGGCCCCTGTGCTAATTGGCCAACAAGTTGATCGATGAGCGACAAGGTCGAAGAAAGATTCGTGGAGGTTCTGCCTGCTAGCTCCAGATCCCACTGATGATTTGTGCGTTTGATCACAGCTTTATGAAGAATGATCTGAGGAGGAATAATAGTACCCAAATAACTCAACAGCGGGCCTTCAAGCGAGGGAACGGTCGATTCAGAAATAACCTGAGCCCATTCCCGCTCAGTGTTTAACGAGACGAGTTGATTCATCCAATGTCTTTGGTCTTCTTGGAGGGCCTGAGCTTGAGTCGTAGCGAGTTGGAGGCTGCTCTGATTTTGAGAAAGGTATCCTTCAAGAATTGCTGTCGCACCAACGCCGAAAATCACGAATCCGACCACCATGGCTGCTAAGGTTTTGGTGAGCATCTTCTGTAGTGGTGCTCGCCGTACTTCAAGAGGGGTGAAGTCATTTCTCAGATTGATCGGAAGATTCGCACCCACCCAGAGCCAGTATTTCCAATCTGGCTTAACAGGGCATGAAAATATTGGCGTAGAAACGTGAGGTTGGACTTCTGCCAACGTTAATTGTTCGTCTTCACTGATAAACCAAATATGGGGAATATTGACGCTGAGCTGTTGCGTAATGAACATGATGGTGCGATTGACTTCTGTGCCAATTCGTTCTCCTAATGGGACCCAATCTTGTGCGGGGGCAAGGTGCCGTGTCATCAAGGGAACGCCATCATCTCCTGCGGCGATGAAGGTCACCTTGCCTTCTAATACGCTAATGAGGATGGTGGCCTCTCCTTTTTCAATCGACAAAGTGTCCAGCTGGCTTTCTGAGAGTGCTGATAAAGGAACAAGCAGCTGAAGCTGTAGGTCCAAGTCCTTGCATGCCTGAACGATTTCATCGACTAAGCTTTTTGGCCAAATTTCGATATGGATACTTTCTTTCCCTCTGGCTTGCATACTGAGGTGATAGCGCCATATGGGCGGTTCTTCCCAGGTCTTGGCCTGCTGCACTTTTCGTTCAAGAATAGGGAGTAAGTCTGTTGACGGCATGATGGGGAGTTGAATGGAGAGGGTCATGCACCGACTGTCTTCCAGCAGAATTGAAATGTGATGGCCTGGAAATTCTGTCTGTTCAATGGCATCCGAAATAGCTTGGTACAGACCATTCGATCTCAAGATGATCCCAGGCTTTACCCAACTTTTATGCATTGAATCATTAATAATAGACATCGCGCTGAATCGACCATTCACTAAACTGATGCTGAGAACGGTGAGTGGTTTGCGGGAGAATCTACTCCGACATTGATCTGAAAGCTTGAGGATTGCTGGCCAAAAACCTTCTTTTAGAGATTGTATTGATAAGGAAATATTCATGTCTTGGACGTTTTCTTATGGGCTGTAACAACCACTACTGATGACTCGCCATTGCGACCCGCTTGGACAGTCGGGGTCAAATTGATAGCCCGCTTCTGCCACCATGGTGAATTGAATTTCTGCCGTTCCAAACGTATTGGCTTCATCCAACTCCACGGATGTTCCTATCACGTGATAACGAATATGGGCTGCGAGCGTGCCTCCACCTGAGTTCACTGAAGTTCCATCGATAGAATAACTCCCTCCTGCTCCATCGGCCGAAAGACTCAGCAGGTGAAACAATTGGCCAATGTGTCCTCGATGGATTTTGAGATCTGGCGTCGCAGTTTCGTCGGTATCCCACCACGTTTCAAATTGCGCATCTGTCGTAATGGTGGGGGCGGCATTCTGTAGTAAATTGGTAATGAGCAAAAATCGTGCATCAGCTAGGGATCCAGGAGCTAACCCAGCTGCATTCGTATAGCTGCTGATATTCGGTTGGACAAAGTAATAGCGCAAAAACCCATTGGGGTTGTCGGTGAGTTGTCCCGTCGATGTGGGTACAAAGTCTGGACTTAAGTCGGCTAAATTTTCTGGAAATACACGGTTTTGGCGGACGAATAGTTCTATCCCTTGAGCGATGTTAGCCAACTGATGGTCTTCCGCATCACGCCTGGCACTCCGAAGTTGATTCATGACATTTGGCGTAATAAAACTCGCCAAAATTGCTAGAATCGCCAAGACCCCAATCATTTCCACAAGTGTGAACCCGCGGGAAGACGTGAGCAGAGAGGTATGAGGCATAAAAGGAGTCGTGGCAATCGATGCAGTCCTGATTCGCCTGATTCTGGTATCGCTTAACATTTGCCTAAACTGTCCATGATGTTTCTCATGTGGCTATGGGCATATCTTGGGTATCGGCAACTCTTGACGGGTATACCACTCCTTCACCTGTCGGAAAGTGAGGAGTCGATCTTAATGTGAGAAGGGAAAAAGCGAACGCATGACGCGTAAGGGAGATAGGCGCCCCTAGCGTGAGGAGTCAGTTCCTTGTTTATTTTTTCAGTACTGAATGACGAGTTTGGGTCGACTGGCCACGGTTCCATATTCGCGGCTACGAAAACGTTTGATATTTCCGTTACCTGTCCCTACCACGAGATGCCAGCCGTAGTTGGCCATACCATCGGAAAATGCTTGGACTCCGGTCGTTACGTCAAAACTGAGCACTTCAGGAGGGTCCCATCCGGCTTCGGTTTGATCATCTTCCAGGACTAAGATATCGCTTCCAAGTCCTAAGGCTCCGCCCACGGTCCAAGGCAAACCGATTTGCGCATCGTTCCAGGTCGCCTCGGTTTCCACCCAATCCTTGAGTACGCGGTGCGCATGATAGATGGTGTTGTAATACGAGAATTTTTCCACGGAAAGTATCGCCGACTGAATAGTGGCCCCATCGGGCACCGGTCCTCCCTCAGATTGGAAAATAGCGAACCGTATGAGGGGAACAAACGAATTCCCAGAGTGGCTTGTATTTATCAATTCAGTACGTGTACCAAAATTTATCCAATAGTGAAATGAATACAGGTAGGTGTCCCGAGTTCCGGTATACGAGTCCACACCGTCCTGCAATGTGACGACGCCGCCACACTCTGCTTCAATCGGATTCCATTGTTTCCCAGAAGAACAATTTGGATCGAACCAATAGGCGGTGTTGGTCGTGAGAGCAAATTGAACTTCCGGAGTGGTATAGGTCGTGTCCCCATCAAAGCCAATCATGGTTCCCAAGAGATGGAACGCATTGTGAGCGGGTAGGAGGTTTCCTCCGGAATTATTCGAGTCGTTATTGAGGGAAAAGCTCCCTCCGTTGTCTATAGGCGTGATGGACAAGGAATAGAATGCATGTCCGACATTGCTTCGATGAAGATGCAGATTAGGCGTGATACTCTCATTGGTGGACCACCAGGTTTCAAATTCAGCAGGCGTGCTGATGGTGAGTGCGGCATCTTGTGCGAGATTGGATACGAGGAGGAATCGAGCGTTGGCGAGTTCAGATGTTGACAGGCCTGTCCCATTGCTAAATCCAGCCATAGCTGGATGAATGGCATAATAACGTGGAAATCCATGAGCATTGGTGTTGATCTGTGCCGTAGAAAAGGGAACATAATCCGGGACAAGACTTGCCAATGATGGTGGAAAAGCCTTGTTTTGCTCTAAATACTGTTGAATGCCAATAGCAATGCGGTCAAGCTGCAGACGTTCCGTTTCTTGATGCTCGCGTTCAAATATTTTGATCAAGGCTGGGCTGGCGATTGCTAGGCTGATCGAAATAGCCGCGAGGATTCCAATAAGGGCAATAAGGGAAAATCCTCTTTGGGAGTAGATCATCAGTGGAAGGTGGATAGAAGTGAGATCACCGCGGGCACAGAGGTCATATTCCCTTCAATGGAGTCCACCCATCAGGCTCATCATGGGCATGAAGAGAGCGAGTGCCACGAGTCCCACGATGCCGATCAGTGCTAGGGTAATGACCGGTTCAAATATCGCAAAGACTTTCTTCACTCTACGCGGAATTTCTCGATTATAGTAGTTGGCCACGTTCATGAGGGTTTTCGGTAAATTTCCACTGGCTTCCCCGACTGAAATCATTTGAATCATCATGGGTGGGAAAATGGGATGTTTTTGAAGAGATTCATTGATCGTCGAACCTTCTGCGATATTGCGTTGCACCTGTTGAAGGGCTCTTGAAACAACTTGATTGCCGACGACACCTTGACACAATTCCAAGCATTGGAGAACGGGAATCCCAGCCCGATAGAGCACCGCAAAATTTTGGACGAACTTTGACAATGTCAGCATCTGGAGTAGTCCTCCGATGATGGGTAATTCTAAGATGATTCGGTCACGCCAGCGCGAGAACCCGGGAATATAGTTTCGTCCCACCCACCAGGCCAGAGGTATCAATAGAAGCATGGGCATCCAAAAGTACCATGTGCTGACCATGAATTCGCTGACGCTGATTACAAAAATAGTGATGAAGGGGAGTGGAACATTCAAGTCTTGTAGGATGGGTACAAATTGAGGGATCACGAATGTAAACAATAGAATGAGTAGTCCCGTGACTGCGACAATGACGATGCTGGGGTAAATGGTCGCTTGCCGGATATCGCCCTTAATCAAATCTACCCAATCTAAATACCTTTCAAGTTCTTTGAATGTATCTGCTAGGGTATCGCTCTCTTCGCCGGCTTGAATCAGGTTGGTAATTTGAGGAGGAAATATCGAGGGATATTGGTTCATTGCTGTATGGAGCGGAGTGCCTGCCTCAACCTGCTGGAACACCTTTTGTAGGGTTGCACGTAATTGAAGATTTGGGGATTCTTCCGATAAGTTTTTCACGGCCTCAGAGAGTGGGATGCCCGCGTCCAATAAGGTAAACATATGGGTGGAAAATTCCAAGAGATCACGTGATTTCACTTTTCCGAGTTTGCCGGAACGTTTGGACGCATTGGGCTTAGCCTCGAGAGCTCGAACGAGCCAGAGTCCCATATCCTGAAGGCGCTGTTCTAATTGTGGGAGATCGAGTGCTGTCATCTCTCCCTCAGCAGGTTTTCCTTGGGCATCAATTGCGCGATACTGAAAATTAGCCACCGGCGACCCTCAAGACTTCTTCTAACGTCGTGACACCATTGAGCGCTTTTAGGATTCCGTCTTGAAACATCGTGGGCATGCCCTCTTTGTGAATGATCGCTCGAATGGCCGTGAGATCTGGTCCATGAACGATGGGTGTATGAAGTTGATCCGTAATTTTTATGATTTCGTATATACCCGCCCGTCCAGAATAGCCACTATTACCGCAGGTTCTGCAACCTGAACCCGTCCATAGCTTCAGTGGTATATCGGTGGGGAGGTCAACCTTGAGTTCAGCTAAGACCTGCTTTGCATCTTTTCGTTCGACTTTACATCCAGGGCAAATACATCGGACGAGTCGCTGCCCAACGACGGCAGTGAGTGCAGATGCTAAGAGAAAGGGCTCAATGCCCATGTCAATGAGGCGAGGAATGGCTCCAAGCGCATCGTTGGTATGCAACGTTGAAAAGACTAAGTGTCCTGTGAGAGCGGCGCGCATAGCCAGGTCTGCCGTTTCTTGGTCTCGAATCTCGCCAACTAAAATGACGTCGGGATCTTGACGAAGCAGGGCTCGGAGGCCGGCTGCAAATGTCATGTCAATATCGGGATTGACTTGGGTTTGTCGGATCATAGGCATTTGATATTCGATCGGGTCTTCTAATGTAAACACGCTTTTTTCTTTGGCATTGACGTGGCGAAGAGCCGTATACAAGGTCGTGGTTTTCCCGCTCCCAGTGGGACCTGTTACCAAAATGATTCCATGCGGCCGTTGAATAAGAGCTTGCATACGAGTTTGATCGTTTTTGGAGAATCCCAACGCTCGAAATTCTAGCTTGAGAGCACCTTTATCTAGGATCCTGAGGACAATGCTTTCACCAAAATTGGTAGGTAGTGTGGAGACACGTAGGTCTATCCGGCGAGAGCCTAAGTTGAAGGAAATACGTCCATCCTGTGGCGTGCGTTTTTCAGTGAGATTCAAATTCGCCATGAGCTTTATCCGAGCGGTAATCGGCGCCTGCAGGGGTTTGGAAATGAGCAATTCCTGAGTCAGGATTCCATCGATTCGCATGCGAACTCGCAAATACTGTTCATCAGGTTCGATATGAATATCAGTCACACGCGCTTGGATTCCAGCGGCGATCAATTGATTGCATAGACGAATGAGCGGGGCTTCCTGACTCGCATCTTCTCCTAGATCTGAAAAACCTTTTGTGGACAGTTCATCCAGTAGTTGTTTGATGGACTCGGTATGTGCGTAATGGCCTTCGATGGCTTCGGACAGTTCTTGCGCAGGAGCTGTTTGCGTATGAACGTTGAGGCCCGTTTTGTTTTCAATGGTATCGACTGCCATGATATTTAAGGGGTCCGCCATAGCGAGGTCTAGCACTTGCCCACGTTTGCCGATGGGAAGTACTTGAAACTGAGAAGCCAGGTCGTAAGGGACGAGATCCAGAATTTCAGGAGGGATGAAGGTGGCCGCGAGATCGACCATCCCTGTTTGTGTGCCTTCAGCAAGGTAATGAGCCAGAACTTTTTCTGTGATAAAGCCCAAGCTGATTAAGGTTTGCCCGAGCATGACCCGAGTTCGCTTGGCTTCTCGCAGGGAAAGATCTAATTGTTCTTGCGAAATCCAACCATCCTGAAGGAGGGAGGCACCTAGTTGGGGTCTTCCCGTTGAAGTTGGAGGAGTTGTGGTTGACATCGATGGGTCACTCATCTGGAGTTAAGGGCTCCTAAAACTTGTGACCGTTTGTGAGGAGGGATTAAAAAACGTGTGTTTCGTATGCGTTGAAATACCATGAGCTGGAAATCACGCCACACATAGTGCTCTATTGGTGTTGCATGTATATATAGAGCCGATCATTGGCAGCCCGATACTTCACCCGTCCTCGTAGTTGACGTTCTGCGAGATTCGTCCCAATTCCCGCGTCGATGATGCCATCCAACTCATTAAATTCCGTATCAGACACCCCTTCGACCCTCAAATAGGCCGTCCTGGATGCCGACGGGAGGTCACTATTGCCATCATCACCTTTCAGGTCCCACCCAATGTTCGAATCGGTTGTCGCGGTTCCCAACGCGACGCTAGTGGTTGTTCTTAAGGTTATTTGTGTGCCGTATCCTGGGGGTACAGCCGAATTAAACTTTTCGACATAGGGTCCTCGAAAACGTGGCCATGATCCTGTTCCCACATTTAAGGGATCTGAAACATCAAGGGTTAACCGGGCGGCAAGGGATGTCGCTGTTGTGCTCAGCCCGCCGTTTTCTGCAGCGGGTGTACCAGCAACATTCAAAGGATAGACGCTGCCGACATCGGCATAATAATTGACAATGGCCGTTTCATAGGTCCGAATGGCGGCCGCCAAGGCCCGTGAATTTGTGGAAGCAATCAAGGTGAATACTTTTGGAAGCAGCAAGGCTATGAGGATAGCAATAATGGCGAGGACTCCAATCATTTCGACCAGGGTAAACCCTTGTTCTTTTTTAGAAGATTGGTAGAGTTTTCTTAACATATGCTACTGCTCCTTTGGAGTGGACGTTCTTGTGTCTTCCGATGTTTCATTATCACTTTAGTCCGTACTACTGGGAGTATCGGAGTTGTCGAAGGCTTTCTTAACAGTAGAGGGGAGGTTTTTTATGTAGATTTAGAGTTTTGAACGAGACTTCATGTCCAAGAGTGCAATGCTAGCGAAAGGATCTCCTAATTGAGAGGCCTCGCTGAATAGACGACGAGCCGTTGAGCGGTCTGCCTGGCCAAAATGCCCTTCAGCATAGAGGTAGCCCAAATGCACGAGTGCGGAGGGTAGGCGTGGGTTGAGTTTTACTGCTTTGACCAATGCTTTCTTGGCGAGTCTGACTTTCCCGAGACTTTTCAAAGAAATACCTAAGCCCAAATAGGCCTTGGCCGATTTGGGGTTTTTTCGCAGGGCTTCTCGGTAGGCAGCCATGGCGGCCTGTGGTTGTTCTTTCAACAAGAATCGCCATCCTAATTTTGCATCAGGTTTCACTGTTTGTGTTTTCTGAAGGTCGACCGGTTGTTTGGTGTGGGCTGGAGCGTGTAAGGGTCTGCCTCGAGTCGTTCGGGGTGTCGGCATTGAAGCTGGGGGCTTTCTTGGGGAGGCTGCGCGCTTCAGGATTTTCTGCAGTTCTTCAATTTTCGGGGGACCTGAAGAGTCTAATGATAGTTTCAGGTCGCTGCCTGAAGCTGTCGTTGATGCCAGCATTCCAAGAAGAGTGGTTATGGCAAAGGTTCTTTTGACGAATGTACCTTTCATATTCACACATATCGGAAAGCTTGCGTAGGGCTTGATACGGATGAATAATGCTGTCTCAGCAACGGGAATGATTCAGGAACAACCGATGAGAACACGCAAGGGAGTAGGTAAAGCTTCAACCTAGGATTTCAACGGAAGAAATTTCGTGAGCAGAAAAACGAGGTGCGTTATTGGTGCAAATTTGAAAAAAAAAGACCCACCAGGAAGCTGGTGGGCCTTGTGTGGTCATCCCGGAATGATAATCGAGGAATTAGGCTTGATCAGGGAAAGCCGCTTTTAAGAGCGGTTGTAATTCCCCTTTTTCTTCCATCGGTCCCAAGACGTCGGTGTCCCCATAAAATTGGCCATTGATGAAGACTTTAGGCAAAGTTGGCCAGTTCGTCATTTTAGAAAGGGCTTCACGTTTCTCAGGATTAGGCAAGGCGTTGACCAATTCATACGGATAGCCAAACTTGTTAAAAAAT
>JAJDBQ010000167.1 GCA_029261255.1 Nitrospirales bacterium | reverse complement strand
CAGAGTCATCACACGCTTAATGATCCAAAAACCTATGATGAGAGTCAGCAGAGCAAGGAGTAGCTTGGGGCCGTAACTCATCAGCATTTCCGTTGCGGTTTGTGTGAGCTGTTCAACATTGATCATAGATTGAGATCTCCTTGTGAAAAAGATGGGAGGGATGCAGTCACGGAAAGCGAATTGCTCCGAGACCTAAGAAAAGAAACACATGCCTATCAGCGGCTTCCGGGCAGTTCAAAAAAGTCCGCCCAGCAAGGCCGCAGCCATTTTCACGCGCGGAGCGTACACATAGTACGTGAGCACAGGAAAATGGGGAGAACGCCGCTGGCGGTTTTCTTTCAACAACCCGACACACGAAGGCGTCATAGTTTTAAGATCTGTGAGAGAGGGGCTAGGTGACTAGTGTAATGTATTCACGCAAAGACGTCAGCCTCAAGCTGACAAAAGGGAAAGGGAGTTCTATTCGGAACTACCGAGCATATCATCAATGAGTGGACGATTCAGATCTTCACAACCAGGACAAATGAGGTCAAAAAACGCTTCATGATCTTCCACGTAATTTTTTCCATCAACGAGTTTTTCCTCATTGACCGACTCGAAACAGAAGGAACAGAGAATCATCCTGCCCCGCATCACTGACACAGTTTTTCGTTCTGAGCTTCCAGGTGTCATAGTAATCTATACCTCCGAGGGCTATGCAAGGCGATATGGAACCTTTAGGACCATCCTCGCTGTTGGGCCAACATGAAATCTTCTTGTTCTAAATCTATCTCACAGACAGGACATTCAAAAGGCTCATCTTCCGGGGGAACAGCCATGGGCGTCTCCTGGATCCGCCCCTTACAAACGTGATAAAACTTTCCACGAGCATTCTCGTCATCCATAACATCTGATTCATATTTGATGATCATCCTTCACTCCTTCTTCAACAGACTGACTGCTCAGGTTATAACAAGGCTTGGATTTCTCGTGCAATCCCTCTCTTACACCCCCAGAGGCCTTTACTGATGCAATTCCTTAAAAAACAGCCCTCTAGACCGTATATGCACACCATGGCTTGGAGTCTGAGTCTTTGGCTCAGCCTCATGACCTGGGCCACACCTACTTGGGGGTTTTCAGGTACACCTGAGACTCTCAATAGTGCTATCGCCCTACAGGCTGTGGGCAATCATCAATTTTCCAAGCCCATTTTTTTGACAGCCAGCCCGGATGAGACCAACCGTTTGTTTGTCGTCGAGCAAGACGGAAGGATTCTGATTATCAAAGGCACCTCTGTACTTCCGGAACCGTTTCTGGATATTAACGAAAAAATCTCCACTGGAAGTGAACGAGGTCTATTAGGACTCGCCTTTCATCCAAGTTTTTCTTCCAATGGCCGAATATTTGTGAATTATACCAGGGCGAAAGATCGCGCCACCGTCATTGCCGAATATCACGTATCCTCAAATCCCGATCAGGCAAAACAGAAAGAATCCATTCTCTTAATCATTCCCCAACCCTACGGAAATCATAACGGTGGCATGATCGCCTTTAGCCCTGACGGGTATCTCTACATTGGCATGGGTGATGGGGGTGCGGGTGGTGATCCAAAAAATTACGCGCAAAACCTCAACGAATTTCTCGGGAAATTTCTCCGAATTGATGTAGATCATTCTCGCCCCTATGGCATCCCCTCCGACAATCCGTTTGTGAAAGCTCAGGGGCGACCAGAAATTTTTGCGTGGGGGCTTCGCAATCCCTGGAGATTTTCATTTGATCGAGAGACCGGAAAACTCTGGTCTGGCGATGTGGGACAAAACGATTGGGAAGAAATCGACGTGATCCAGAAAGGGAAAAATTACGGTTGGCGCTTGTTAGAAGGCACGCACTGCTTCAATCCCGAAGCGGGATGCCGCACTGCGGATGATTTGGTCGCCCCAGTCACTGAATACGATCATGCGTCTGGCCGATGCTCTGTAACTGGTGGCTATGTGTATCGTGGAACAAAAATTCCGGCGTTGCTAGGAACCTATATCTTTGGCGATTTTTGTACAGGGGAAATCTGGGGATATCAACAGGGAACAACACAGACGCTACTGGCAACAGATCAGCAGATTTCTTCGTTCGGGGAAGATCAGGAAGGAGAGCTCTATGTCGTGGGGTACGGAGGAGATATTTTTCGAATAACGCCAAGCACCATCGTCCAGATGCCCTAAAAGGATGTTCCATCGGAACATCTCGGTCTCAGGACTTTTAAAACTTCTCGACTTTCTTGAACAACTCGATTTCGTCGAGAACTTTACCCACGCCATAGACAACGGAGGTAAGTGGATCTTCGACCGTAATGATAGGCAAATTCGTTTCTTCCTGGAATCGAGTGGCCAAACCCGGAAGCATTGACCCACCGCCAGTGATCACGACACCCTTATCAATAATGTCTCCTGCCAATTCTGGAGGCGTATTTTCCAACGAAGTTCGCAGGGCGTTCACAATCGAATGGATAGGATCTTCCAAGGCTTCTCGAATTTCTGAATCATTCACTACCACCGTCCTTGGAATTCCGGAAATCATATCTCGCCCTTTGACCATCATGGTTTTGGCTTGTTCTAACGGATAGGCCGAGCCCACTTCAATTTTTACCCGCTCAGACATATGCTCACCAATCAACAAATTATAGCGTCGCTTGATATAGCTCAGGATAGCATCATCCATGGAGTCTCCTGCCACCTTCACTGACTCACTGCAGACGATCCCACCCAAAGAAATCACAGCAATATCCGTTGTTCCACCACCAATATCCACGACCATATTGCCGGATGGCTCAGTAATCGGAAGACCGGCACCAATGGCTGCGGCAACCGGTTCTTCAATCAAATACACTTCTCGAGCACCAGCCTGACCAGCAGATTCTCGAACCGCTCGTTGCTCCACTTCAGTAATCCGCGAGGGTACGCCAATAATACAACGAGGCCTAACAAATGCTCGTCGATTATGGGATTTGGTAATAAAATAGTGCAACATCTTTTCGGTCATCGCAAAATCAGCGATCACGCCTTCTTTGATTGGGCGAATGGCTACAATGTTGCCAGGGGTTCGACCAACCATACGCTTCGCTTCTACACCAACAGCCAACACGGAATTCGATTGCTTATCAATCGCCACCACTGAGGGTTCACTCAAGGTAATCCCCTTGCCTCGAACATAGACCAAGGTTGTGGCCGTACCTAAATCAATGGCGAGATCACTAGAAAACCACCCAAGCACATCACTTAACCCTGCCATGGAGCCCCCATATGGAAAAGACTGTGGATCAGAAAATACTCCTCACGCATCAATGCACGAGGCACTATCGACATATATCGGGAAACGACTTGCAAAAATAAAGGAATAAAGGGAAAAAAATTCGAGAACGGTGATTATTCGAAAAGCCATTGGCTCATCCATGACTCCAAATGCTTGGGGACAACTCCGGGAATTGGACTTCGCCGGGCCCAATCACTCATACAAGAGTTATCCAAGGTGGGAAAACACACTGCACCAATAAGCCCCTCATAGGCCCGCCACAGGCTAGGCGATCACCGTGCCGATGTCAAGAGTTGAGAGGAGGCCTATTCTCGGACCTTTGCATGTTCCCGTCCTTAGGGTACGCACGTCAGGGCCCTTCTTCATATGAATCTCCCTTGCTCTCTTGAATCGGTGTGGTATAAGTAGGAAGACGCTTTCATGAATGATTTCTTCCCGATTTTATCTCCCTTGTTGTAAGAGTCACTGTTGTCGTGTCAAAAAAAGTTCTGCTGATTGTCATTTCGCTCGGGCTCGTTGCGACCTACCTGGGACTGATTGGAAACTCACGATGGGGAGATTCGACCCCTCCGGATATTTCCCTCGAACAACCGTTTGAGCTCGTCGGGCCCACGACTCCTCTCGTGGTCAAGATTCAGGATAATGGGACCGGCTTACGTGATGTCTCCATCCGTATTATCCACAACCTGGAGACCTTCGTATTAGCGGAACAGGATTTCCCGTCTGATGGCTGGCTGTCAGTGGCTGGCGGAAAAGAACACGAATTCGTCTTCGACAACATTCCTTACGGCAGTCCAGACCTGCCCCGACGACAGGGACAAGCACAACTCATAATCACAGCTCGCGATTATTCCTGGCGCAATCTATTTGAAGGCAATAGCCAACGTATTGAAGAGGACTTTACCCCGCAATTTACCCCTCCGCGCCTTGAAATACTCTCCCTTCCTGCCAGGATTATTCAAGGTGGTTCTGGAGTCGTGCGATATCGCGTCATCCCCGAGGTACCCATACATGGCGTAAAAATCGGAGACGCCTTTTTCCCTGGCTATCCAGCACCTGACAAAGCTGGCATGTTTGCCTTTGTGGCATTTCCGTACAATGCTCCACGAAACACGCCCGTCCGAATCGTTGCTGATGATGGCTCCGGCAATCATGCGCTGCTCGATGTGAACTTCAGCGTAAAACCTCAATTTTTTCGCACTCGACCGATAAAGATTTCAGATAAATTTATTCAAAGGACAGTTCCAGCCATTCTCGCGCAAACGCCTGAGTTCACCAGCAAAAATGATTTACTTCAAGACTTTCTCCAAGTGAATGACCAGTTACGCAAGATCAATAATCAAACCATCACAGACCTGACAAAACAATCCCGCCCTGAACTGTTATGGAAAGGGGCGTTCCGCCAACTCTCCGGATCCCAAGTACAAGCCTCCTTCGCCGATCATCGGGAATATATGTATAAGGGTAAAGTCGTCGACACACAGGATCACTTAGGGTTTGACCTCGCGGTCACCAAGCATTACCCCGTTGAGGCCTCCAATCATGGCTTCGTCCTCCTCGCAGGCTATCTTGGCATCTACGGCAACACGGTCATTGTGGATCATGGCTATGGACTGCTATCACTCTATGCCCATCTGTCATCTATTGATGTCAACGTAGGAGATGCCATCACGATAGGGCAGCCTCTAGGAAAGTCCGGCACAACTGGCTTAGCTGGCGGTGATCACTTACACTTCAGCCTCATTTTGCATGGTGAGCAGGTGAACCCCACTGAATGGTGGGACCCGTTTTGGGTGAAGACCCGGATCAAAGACAAACTCGGACTACCTTCTCTGATTAAAGCCTCCGAAGTTGAACCGGAACCGGAGCCAGATCCACTCTCAGATCAGCTCGGCCCGGAACCAGCACCTGTCCCATAAACCTGAAAAAATGAGAAGTAAGACGTTAGAAGTAAGACACAAAACGAAACACATGCGCTCCTCCCCCAACATCACTTGGGGCTTAAACCCGTCTCCAAATAAGTTAAAGACTTCTCATTATGGCTAGACGCCCAAAGAATCCCTCGTCATCTTCCCCAGAAACAGTACCGACGGTTATTCCAGTTCCCTTAGATGAAACGACACGACAACGCTACTTGAATTATGCCTTGTCGGTTATTACCTCGCGCGCACTTCCCGACATCCGCGACGGGTTAAAACCCGTGCAACGCCGCATCTTGTTTTCAATGTTTCACAATCATCGTCTGACTCCAGACCGACCACCCATCAAAAGTGCCAAAGTTGTGGGAGCTGTGATTGGTGAATGGCATCCACACGGTGATGTCGCCGTCTACGATGCCATGGCACGCATGGCACAAAGCTGGTCCCTTCGAGCAACCTTAGTTGATGGACACGGCAATTTCGGCAGTCAAGACGGAGACCGACCCGCTGCCTACCGGTATACCGAAGCCCGCTTAACTCCACTTGCCCTTGAGCTCTTGAACGAACTCAATAAAAACACCGTTGACTTCCAACCCAACTACGACGGCAAGGCAGAAGAACCGGTCGTGTTACCTGCGCGATATCCCAATCTACTGGTTAACGGATCAACCGGCATTGCTGTCGGCATGGCCACAAACATGCCTCCCCATAATCTGGGAGAAGTCATTGATGCCGCCATTGCACTCATTGCGAATCGAGAAGCCTCAGTGATCGATCTCATGAAATCGATCAAAGGGCCGGATTTTCCGACGGGAGGGGAAATACTCAATACGCGCAGTGAAATCCGAGAGATGTATGAGACAGGGCAAGGATCGATCCGCCTCCGTGGGGAATATACCGTTCACGACCTTGGGCAGGGGAAATCGGAAGTACTGATTACATCCATTCCGTTTGCCGTGGATAAGGCCACCATTGTGGAACGCATTGGCGAACTCATTATCACAAAAAAAATTCCACTCTTAGTTGATGTGCGTGATGAGTCCACCACCGACATTCGCATTACATTGGAATGTCAAAAAGAGGCTGATCCCCATTTAGCCATGGCGTATCTCTTCAAACATACGCCTCTGCAAAACAATTTTTCGGTCAACATGACCTGCTTGATCCCAGTCCCTGGCTCTTCCGTGTCGCGTCCTGACTGTCTGAACCTCAAACAGATGTTAGAGCAGTTCATTGACTTTCGTTTTACCACCGTCACCAGACGTTTCACCTACGATCTTCAGGTTCTCGAAAAGCGCATTCATATCCTCAGCGGGTTCAAGAAAATTTTCGATGCCCTCGATGAAATCTTACGGATCATTCGCGCCAGCAACGGGAAAGCTGACTCCGCGGCCAAATTGCAACAGCAATTTGATCTAGATGCACTTCAAACGGAAGCCATTCTCGAAACACCGATCTACAAGCTATCCAAACCAGAAATTCAAAAAATGCTGGATGAGCTCAGAGAGAAACAGCGCCAAGCCAAAGATCTCATCGCACTGCTGGCTTCGAAGAAAAGACTATGGGATGTGGTCAAGGAGGAACTACAGGAAGTCGCGAAAACCTTCGGCGACAAACGTCGGACAAAAATTGGCCGAAAACAAACAGAGGACGTTGAATTCGATCCCGATGCTTTTCGCGTCAAAGAAGATGCGGTCATCACCATTTCGACTGATGGCTGGATTCGACGAGTCGGGATCATCAAAGACCTTTCGAAAGCCCGTGTCAGAGAAGGGGATAGCGTCATGACCATTCTCGGGGGCAGCACCCTCGATCCTCTCGTGTTCTTTTCCAACTTTGGAAGCGCGTACACCATACGAATTGGTGATATTCCGCCAGCACGCAGTGGCTATGGTGACCCCGTGCAAAAGCTCTTTAAATTTAAAGATGGCGAACGCATCATTGGCGGATGGAGTTTCGATCCCCGCATGCTACCCGTGGCAGGTAAATCACCTACGTCTTCCAAGCAAAAGGGGAGTCAGTTGGCTCTCTTCGACAAAAAAGGCAAAGCACGAGCCACCTCATCCCTGGAAGCCATCGCCGTCACCACAAGCGGCATGGGGCTTCGCTTTGATATGAATGCTTTTCAAGAGCCTTCGACGCGATTGGGTAGAAAATTTTGCAAGTTGAAAGATGGGGAAGAAGTGGTGGCTCTGGAGACCATTACCAGCCCACTCAAGCAGACAGTCGTCGCCGTGGCTTCCATCAAAGGGCGTGCACTCCTTTGTCAAGCAGAAGACGTCGCACAATTAGCTGGACCCGGACGCGGCGTGATCGTCTTAAAATTAGATCCCAAAGATGCTGTCATAGGCTTTACACTCTTGTCCTCGAAAGACGACCGCCTCGTTCTCCTCAAAGATGGAGGCGGCACACTCCCCGTGACCCTTCGCAAATATCAAGTAGTTGGTCGAGGTGGGAAAGGACATGCGCTCTTCAAACGTGGTCGCCTCAGCGGAATGGAACCAGCTGAATTGAACATCCCGGTCTTTCAAGCGGAATCATCTGCATAAAATGCCAGACAAGCAACCCGACTATCGATTCTTCCTCAAGATACACTAAGGAACTAACAGATGGCTAAATCATACGGAGCAAGTGATATTGTTGTGTTGGAAGGAATCGATCCTGTTCGACGACGACCGGCCATGTATATCGGGGGGACAGATAAAACCGGGCTCCATCATTTGGTGTGGGAAATTCTTGATAATTCCATAGATGAAGTCATGAATGGCTATGCTTCTCAGATCATTGTGGAGTTGGATAAATCACGAGAAGGCATCCGCATTACAGACAATGGCCGAGGCATTCCCGTCGACAAACATCCCAAACACAAAAAATCTGCGCTGGAAATTATTATGACCACCCTGCATGCTGGTGGAAAATTTGAAACCGGCAGCTATATTCACTCCGGAGGACTTCATGGCGTTGGAGCCTCCGTCGTCAATGCACTCTCACGACACCTCGAAGTCCAAGTGAAGCGAGACGGAAAAGAATGGGAGCAGATCTATCAGGCCGGAATTCCTCAAGGCCCCGTGAAAGCAAAAGGCAGCGCACGAGGCAACGGAACATCCGTGTACTTTCGTCCTGATCCTAAGATCTTCGGGAAAACCATTCAGTTTGATCCAACCCTGCTCCAAGACAGCTTGGATGCCAAGGCCTACCTGCATAAAGGGCTGAAGCTTGCATTTAAGGATGGGACCACTGGGCAAACGCATCACTTCCATCATGAACAGGGCATTCAAGAATATTTGCAAAAATTGGTAGGAGATCGAGGGAAAAAGCCCACGGTCGACTTTGTTTTTTATCTGGACCGGCAATTAGGCAATGGAACGTCCGACTCAAATAGCCCCACACAGAATCTCGGGTTAGAAGTCGCCCTCCAATGGACAGATGAACCTGCCGAATTCCTCAAAAGCTATGTGAATGGTGTTTCAACGCCGAATGGTGGCACCCATGAAATGGGTTTACGTGGGGGTTTGGTGAAAGCGGTGCGCAATTACATTGAAACGCACAATCTGACGCCAAAGGGACTGTCGTTGCAAGCTGAGGATATTCGGGAGGGAATGGCGGCCGTCCTGAGTGTGTTGGTCCTACACCCGCAATTTCAAGGACAAACGAAAGAGCGGCTCAATAACCCAGAAGTCCAAGCGCAAGTCGATACGATCATACGACCAGCTCTGGAAAATTACCTCAATAAGAATAACACCATTGCCGAAACCTTGGTTGGTCGAATGGTATTAGCCGCCCGCGCACGAGAAGCATCACGGGAAGCCTCCAAAGCCGTCATGCGCAAATCCGCCATCAGCCATCGCCTGACCCTTCCAGGGAAATTGGCTGACTGTCAAAGTACAGATGCATCAATGGGTGAACTCTTTATTGTCGAAGGCGATTCTGCAGGCGGAACCGCCAAACAGGGTCGGAATCTCAAAACCCAGGCTATCCTGCCTATCCGCGGAAAAGTGTTGAACACCGAAGAACTCACACTCTCGAAAGTTGTCGAGAACAAAGAATTAGCCGACCTCATCAAGGTGCTTGGCTGCAGCATCGGAAAAGATTTCGAAATCAAGAAACTTCGGTATCATAAAATTATTTTATTGATGGATGCCGATATTGATGGGCACCACATCAGCACATTGTTGCTCACCTTTTTCTTTCGCCACATGCCTGAATTGATTCGACAAGGCCATGTCTACATTGCCCAACCACCGCTGTATCGGATTGAAATCGGAAAAGACATTCAGTGGGCAGGCACAGATGAGGAGAAAGTGAAAATTGTGGCGGCCGCCCGCGCCAACGCCAAACCTATTATTAGCCGCTTCAAAGGGCTTGGAGAAATGTTTCCGCATCAACTCCGTGACACCACTCTCCACCCTGCCACTCGTCGCCTTCTCAAAATTGAGCTACTTGATGAACTGAATACTGACCGCACCTTCCATGATTTAATGGGGAAACGCACTGAAGCCCGCTACGAATTTCTCATGGCCAACGCGGGCTCCGTCGAGAATCTCGATGTCTAGCCAAAAGGAATAAGTTTAATACGGTTCCCGAGCTTCTCACTCCCTCCTATATACTTCCTCACTTCTTCCTTTTCACCTCTCGCTCACCTTCTATGTTACCCTACCGAACATGAAGACTGACGAAATCCCCTCACAAACACCGACAGCCCTCCAACAAGTCAAAACCTACCACGAGCAAACGAAGCATGAATTCAATCGCTTTGCCAAATCGCTAGGCTATTTGGATTGGGCTAATCAACCCGATCCCTTTCGTCGTTTTCATGGGGCCCCCCTCATTTCTTTGCCACTGCTCACCATTGAAGAAGAACCGCTCTCCCCGGCTTATGAAGCGTTATTTCAGGGGACTTCGATTCCTTCCCAACTAATGACATTGAATACCGTATCTCGGTTTTTTGAATATGCCTTATCGTTAACCGCCTGGAAAGAATACAACGGCACCCGATGGGCATTGCGCAGCAATCCATCCAGCGGAAACCTCCATCCTACCGAAGGTTATCTGTTTATTGGCGATATCCCGAAACTCGCGCTCAAACCCGGGCTCTATCACTATGCTCCCAAGGAACATGGGCTGGAACATCGCTGGCAGATCCCTGGAGAAACTGCGCAATTGATCCTTCACAACCTACCGGCGGAAGGATTCGTAGTTGGCCTCACGTCCATTCATTGGCGGGAAGCATGGAAATACGGGGAACGAGCCTTCCGGTATTGCCAGCATGACACCGGTCATGCCATTGGCTCTCTGCGAATCGCTGCCGCAACCTTAGGCTGGAACATGGTCGTCCTCTCTGGCACTTCAGACGAGACAATGACGCAATTATTAGGACTCCATCGAAAACAAGACTTCCAACCATCTGAACTCGAATACCCCGAATTTCTTGCTGCGGTCTGGCCCAAGAATATTCATCCATCTCCCAACATACATTTAGCCCTAGAAAAACCATCGGACGAAATATTATTATCGGGAGAATGGCAGGGAACCGCCAACCGACTGAGTAAGGATGACCCCGTTCATTGGGGAATTATTGATGAAGTCGCAACGGCTTCGTACAAACCTACACAAGAGTCCGAGAACATTGCATTCTCGTCTTCATCTGCAACTCAACACCCACCTGCAGAGAAATCCGTTGAGCCACGTGCTGGCCAGATCATCCATCAACGGCGAAGTGCCGTATCTTTTGATGGCCACACGAGTCTATCGGTTGATCGGTTTTACTCAATGCTTCTGAGGACTATGCCTCAGAGTGAATTACCACTTCCTGAAAGACCAATGCCATGGGATAGTCTTCCCTGGAACCCTACAATTCACCTTGCCCTTTTTGTGCATCGAATCGATGGATTGCCATCTGGCATGTATTGGCTCAATCGCCACCCCAAAGAACGACAAATCACAGATGTTCAATCAAACATGCATGAACAATTTGTCTGGTCAGTCCCAGAGAATTGCCCTGCTCAACTTCCGCTGTATCTTTTAGAAGAGGGCGATGCCAAAAATCTGGCTATGCAGCTCAGTTGCGGGCAGAAAATTGCGAGTGACAGCGCCTTCGCACTCGGGATGATTGCGGAGTTCGACGAAAGTCTAGAAGCACATGGGCCCTGGTTTTACAAACGCCTGTTTTGGGAAACCGGACTCATCGGCCAAGTGCTCTACCTAGAAGCCGAAGCAGCGGGTATTCGCTCGACGGGTATTGGCTGT
>JAJDBQ010000166.1 GCA_029261255.1 Nitrospirales bacterium | reverse complement strand
GGTTTCAGAGGTCATGGGCCAATCCGCGCATCTCATCTGGCACCAAGAACCTGCTATTCAAGGCATGGATGCCATTATTCTGCCTGGAGGTTTTTCCTATGGGGATTATCTGCGGACAGGATCGATTGCCCGCTTCTCTCCCATCATGGAGGCAGTGTTTGAGTTCGTGAATCGCGGAGGCTTAGTTCTCGGTATTTGCAATGGATTTCAAATTCTTTTAGAAGCTGGACTTCTACCAGGCGCCATGTTGCGTAATGAAGGATTGTCTTTTATTTGCGAAGATACGTACTTGCGAGTAGAAAATGCCGACACGCCGTTCACCAATTCGTGCGAAGCTGGGCAAGTGCTCACGTTGCCTATTGCACATGCTGAAGGGAATTATTACACCGATCCTGTCACATTATCGGCGCTTCAAGCCAATGCTCAAATTGTCTTTCGCTATTGCGATAGAGAGGGGAATGCGACCACAACGTCGAATCCCAATGGATCTTTCGACAATATTGCCGGCATTCGGAACGCCAAGGGAAATGTGTTAGGTCTCATGCCCCATCCTGAGCGTTGCGCAGAAGCGATTTTCAGCAATCAGGACGGCCATCGTATCTTTCAATCCATGTTCACGTCTCTGATTGGGAAATCGCCACTCACCGTGTAATGGCCTCTCGATAATTACACGCAGTATTTTCAAGGTCATCATGGAAGTCTTCCCGGGCATTACGATGGATACAGAAGTGTGTGAGGGGAAGCCCTGTGCATCAGGCACTTCTGTCGCTGTGGCCACGCTTGTCGGGACGTTGGGTGCAGGCAAATCATTTGAGGAGGTGGAAGAAATATTCCAAGTGACACGTGAACATATTTTTTCGGCACTTCGTTATGCTTCCTATGTGACCGATCATTTGCCATTAAAGATGCCTCATGAAAGTTCAAGCTCGGAGACAGGCTGATCGTTCTTGTGATAGATTAACGAACAGTGACAGGTTCATTTGTCGTGATCAACTGAGCCATATATTTTCGACCTTCCTGAAATCATTCATTCATAGTTTGCGTATTAGTCAGATGCGTCAGTTTTTCATATGAATCAAGGTACCGAAGCTTTGCCTCCTCCCAATATCACTCCAGAATTGATCCAGCAACATGGGTTATCGGAGGAGGAGTATCAACAAATATTGAAACACCTCGGACGTGAGCCTAACCTCACTGAGTTGGGCGTATTTTCAGTGATGTGGAGTGAGCATTGTAGTTACAAGAGCTCACGTGTCCATCTCAGTCGGTTTCCAACTGAAGGGCCTCAAGTCGTACAAGGGCCAGGTGAAAATGCCGGGGCAGTGGACATCGGCGATGGGCTTGCGGCGGTGTTCAAGATGGAATCGCATAATCACCCCTCGTTCATCGAGCCGTTTCAGGGAGCGGCGACAGGAGTCGGTGGCATTCTCCGTGATATTTTCACGATGGGTGCTCGGCCAATTGCTTTGCTCAATTCACTCAGGTTTGGCGAATTGGATTCAGCGCAAAATCAACATCTCTTAAAGGGCGTGGTGTCGGGAATTTCTTGGTATGGCAACTGTATTGGTGTCCCGACTATCGGTGGTGAAATTACCTTCAACGATATTTATTCCAAAAATCCCTTGGTCAATGTGTTTTGCCTAGGTATTGTCAAAAAAGACCGTCTTTTACGAGGCTTGGCGAAAGGCGAAGGAAATCAGGTTCTCTATATTGGAGCGAAGACGGGCAGGGATGGCATTCATGGCGCCACCATGGCTTCGGATAGTTTCGATGATGCGTCTGAAAAGAAACGTCCGAATGTCCAAGTCGGAGATCCTTTTTTAGAGAAACTTTTACTTGAAGCATGCCTAGAATTTTTAGAACAAGATCTTCTCGTTGGAATTCAAGATATGGGCGCGGCAGGGCTCACAAGTTCTTCATGCGAAATGGCGTCTCGTTCAGGAACGGGTATCGAGCTTGATGTGGCGAAAGTCCCTAGACGAGAACCCAACATGACGCCTTACGAGATCCTGCTTTCTGAATCCCAAGAACGCATGCTCTTAGTGGCGCAACCCGGAAAAGAAGAAGCCGTTCTCGCGGTGTGTCAAAAGTGGGGAATTGATGCCGCCGTGGTTGGGAAAGTCACAGACGATGGGTTCCTGCGAATCCGAGAAGGTTCCCAAATCGTTGCGGAAATCCCGGCCGATGCCATTGCGGAGGGTGCTCCACGGTATGAACGACCGTCGGCGCCTCCACAATATCAAGAGCTCCTGCAAGCATTAAATCTGGATACATTACCAGATGTGAAAAATGCAACCGATGCGTTATTGCAACTACTCAGTGCTCCAACTCTGGCGAGCAAACGTTGGGTGTATCGACAATATGATTATATGGTGGGAACCAATACGGTCGTGTGCCCAGGCTCAGACGCGGCAGTGATACGATTGAAAGAAACGGGGAAAGCACTCGCGATGACCACAGATGGCAATAGCCGGTATTGCTTGCTGAATCCATATATGGGTGGAGGGTTGGCTGTGGCAGAAGCCGCCAGAAATTTAGTGTGCTCCGGCGCCAAGCCGTTAGCCGTGACAGATTGTCTTAATTTTGGCAATCCCGAACGACCGGACATTATGTGGCAATTTATTATGGCCGTCGAAGGCATTGCGGATGCCTGTCGCATTTTTGACGTACCTGTCGTCAGTGGCAACGTGAGTTTGTATAACGAAACAAATGGACTCTCGATTTACCCAACACCGATTATTGGCATGGTTGGATTGATTGAACGTGAAGCTGACATTACGACTCAATGGTTCAAACAATCCGGTGATCATATTCTCTTGATTGGTGAAACCAGAGAAGATATTGGTGGAACGGAATATCTTAAAATTATGCATTCGCGTGAACAAGGGATGCCACCATACCTTGACGTGGAGCTAGAGCAAGTCGTGCAACAATGTGTCCTCGCCCTAATTCAAAAGGGATGGGTAGAATCTGCTCATGATTGCTCAGAAGGAGGCCTCCTCGTTACACTGGCCGAATGTTGTTTTACGGATTCCTCGACCGCATTTGGTGCAACAATTACACTCAATCAAGAGCGGTTACGTCTTGATGCGCTGCTGTTTGGAGAAAGTCCTTCACGTATCGTCATCTCAGTCAAAGAAGAACATCTTCAGCAGGTCACACAATATATTCAAGATTTGGGCACAAAGGTGCCGATGAGCGTATTAGGGCAGGTCACTGATCTTCATCAGATGGAAGTGACTGTGCATGGAGAGCAAAAAAAGAATGCCCACCATCTATCTTGGTCGGTGAAGGATTTAGCGGATCGATGGCAGAATAGTTTAGCTCAACAACTTGATACGGGCCAAACTTCGTAGTGATGTTGTCCGTCACTTAACGCACTCGACTCTTTTATTTTTCTATCTTGCGCACCATGAAATCTTTGCCAATGATTCAGGACTATTTCGCTTCTGATGCGTTCAATGAAGAATGTGCGGTGTTCGGTATTTCCGGACATAAAGAAGCCGCGAATTTGACCTACTTAGGTCTCTATGCGTTGCAGCATCGAGGACAGGAGGGGTCAGGGATTGTGTCTTCCGATGGCGAGCGGTTCTATCAAAAAAAAGGCCTGGGACTCGTGGCCGATATTTATTCTAAACAAACCTTACGAGGTTTGCCTGGGAGAAAAGCCATTGGACACAACCGCTATTCGACGGCGGGGAGTGGGGATCTTCATAATGTCCAGCCGTTGTCGGTGAATTTTGCCTTTGGCAATTTGGCGCTCGCTCACAATGGCAATCTCATTAATGCCGGAGTCTTGCGGGGAGAGTTGGAAGCCTACGGGGCCATTTTTCAATCAGATTCAGACAGTGAAGTCATTATTCATCTCATCGCGCATTCCAAAGGCGATACGATTATCAATCGAGTCATTGATGCCTTGACCCTGGTGCGCGGAGCGTTTTCGTTGGTCTTGCAAACAGATGATCATCTCATTGCGGCTCGTGATCCCTATGGTTTTCGCCCCTTATGTTTAGGGCGGTATAAAGAGAGTTGGGTGGTGGCTTCTGAAACCTGTGCCTTTGATCTCATTGATGCGAAATTTGTCCGAGAAGTGGAACCCGGAGAAATTGTCGTGATCGAAGGCAAAGAGCTGACGTCGTATCATCCTTTTTCGGAACGTGATCATGCACAATGTATCTTTGAATATGTCTATTTCGCACGACCCGATTCAAAGATCTTTGGGACAAGAGCCGTGTATCCCATTCGTAAAGCCTTTGGACGACAATTAGCCAAAGAATGTCCTGCCGACGCTGACTTGGTGATTCCTGTGCCTGACTCAGGCGTGCCAGCTGCCCTAGGCTATGCCGAAGGCCTGGGGTTGCCGTTTGAAATCGGACTGACTCGAAACCATTACATTGGTCGGACCTTTATCGAACCCCAACAAGCGATTCGTAATTTTGGCGTCAAGCTGAAACTCAATCCTGTCCCTGAAGTTTTAGAAGGCAAACGAGTGGTGGTGGTTGATGATTCTATTGTGCGCGGCACGACCAGTCGGAAAATTGTGAAAATGCTTCGACAAGCTGGGGCGAAGGAAATTCATATGCGCATCAGTTCACCTCCGGTGATTGCCCCGTGTTTTTATGGAATCGATACACCAAGCAAAAAGGAACTGATTGGATCCAAGTTTTCTCTTGAAGAAATTCGCCGGTATATTACAGCGGATAGTATAGGGTATTTAAGCATTGAAGGGATGTTGGCCACTGCGCCTGATGATCCGCAGCAATACTGCAAAGCGTGTTTTACGGATAACTATCCAATTACATTAACCAAAGCCGAGCAAATGCAACTCGGGCTCTTTGAGCCTAATCCCGTTTCGTCCTCATAACTCCCACCTTGCCTTTTCTTGCTGCCCTTAAAAATCCTGTGATATCATCTCAATGAAAAGCGCACGAGCGTAGTATTGGGCGTTTTCATACGCTATTCTCCCCTCATTGAATTATTACCAGGAGGAGCAATCATGATGTCACAAATTCGCATGGGATGTATGGTCGTTGGTGTGTTGTTGTGTTCTTTGGGAATGGCACAGGCCGGAAGTTTTTTTAAGGTTGGTGAGGCTGCCCCCAATTTTGCCTTAACGTCTCTTGATGGGACCAAAGTCTCCCTTGAACAATACAAAGGGAAGGTTGTGGTGCTTGGCCTGTTTCACATTTGTCAGCCATGTTTAATTCAAAGCACGAATTTACAAAAAGTGTATGAAGCTACACGCGACAAATCCGTGGCTATTGTTGGCGTCAATTCATCAGGGGATTCACTCAATAATGTGAGCGAATTCGTGAAGACGTTCCCGCTCCAAGTGACCTATCCGTATTTATTAGACCCTGAGCAATCGACTGACAAGCTGTATGGTGGGGGGAAATTTATTCCCAACGTCTATGTGATTGATCAACAAGGGATGATCCGTTGGCAACGAGTGGGAAATTTTTTCACGGATGGCACCTTAGCTGGGCATGAAATGATTCTTGCAGAAGTCGAGAAGCTGTTAGCGTCTTCACCGCCTTCTTCAATGTAATTGTGTCTTATTGACATTCAACTGATTGGAATATGATGGACGAATATGAAGAAGGTAAACAAAAGCTTCTCGAGTTGATTGCGGCACTCGATGAGACAATCGAAGTCGTGATTCCAACCACGCCCTCACAAAGTCTTTTTAAGATATCTCTCTCAAAAGGGACGAATCGAACATTTATTACGGTCCATGAAGATGACATTCTCGACCTTCCCGAAGAGCCTTCGATCCAAGAAAAGACGAAAACATTTTTACAAGAATCGATTGTGTCATTATGAAAGCCCTGCTACCCAATATCTGGGAATGGTCTTGGTTCTCAGAAGAAAAACAGCTGAATTTTAATGGCCATTTATTGACGGTGGGCGAGCACCGCATTCTTGTTGATCCGCCTCCTATGACGCGCGGTGATATCTTGTTTGCTCAACAAGGCGGTCCTGTCGATTATATCCTTGTGACGAATCGTGATCATGAACGAGAAGCCGCATCGTTGCGGGAAGAATTTCGCTGTACGGTGATGGTGCCTGAACTTGATGCTAAGGAGATGACTCTCACTGCTGATAAAACCTGTAAAGACGGAGAGTTACTGCCAGGTGGAATTTGGGTGGTCCAACTGGCCAATCAAAAGTCTCCAGGCGAGAGCGCACTATTTCTCGATACAGGGAAAGGGATCTTTCTCGTTGGTGATGCGATTATAGGACATCCAGAGGGAGCCCTCCGTCATCTCCCTCCAGAAAAATATACTGATGTCGAGCTGGCTCGTGATGGTTTGCGAAGGCTGTTAAAGTATAAGTTCGACAGTCTGATTGTTGGAGATGGAACATCCATCATCACCGGAGCCAAACCAATCCTTGAGCAGTTGCTCACTCAAGCATAACGAACCACAATGCGGCCTTCTTTTCTTATCGTTTTTTCTCATGCCAGTTATGATTGTGACCCTGTTATATATTCATATCTTTACGTGCCATAGATCGTGAGGGGTCAGGCGTGAAGCGTAAGGAGGTGAAAGAAATACAACGAGAAAGAGCCCTAGCGATGAATGTATTTCCTCTTGCTTCTCACTTTGTACTTCACTCTTTTCACCAATTCGAAAAACGCCGTTTTGCCTATTCCATCCAGAAAGCTGGCCATGTATTTTCAAGATTTCAGTTGTGAGTGAGAAGTTATGGTGTGGTCTCAATCAGCTGATCTCAATTCGTTAGGCAATCAACATTTCTCAAAGGGTTTTTATACCGAGGCCTTTCAATACTACGCGCAAGCCCTTGAGGTTGATCGAAAAAATGGAGATCAACGAGCCTTAGCCACAACATTAGGCAATCTCGGAAACATCTGTGCAGTGAGTGGTCGTAGTGAACAAGCGCGCGCGTACTACAATGAAGTGCTTGAACTTCAAAAAATCCTTGGGGAAGATCGAGGCATTAGTACGACACTCGCCAACCTGGGAAACTTGTCGGCAGATGCTGGCGAATGGGAGCGAGCTCGTGCCTACTATTTAGAAGCTCTTGATCTCATGAACTTCTTATATGATCATGCAGGTAAGGCGGTGGTGCTCTCAGATTTAGGGTTGGTCGCACGCGAAACCGGAAAAGAAGAGGAAGCTCTCGCCTTTTATCAAGAATCCTTAATCTTAATGCGCAGGGTGGGCAATGAAGCTGGCCAAGCTGACGTCTTTCGCATGATGGCCCGCTTATATTTAAGTCAACACCGTTATGAAGAAGCGCAATCATGCACGTTAACCAGTCTAGATGTGGCGCGACGACTGAGAGATGAACTCCGAATGGGCGGAGCCTGGTATGTGCTGGCGAGTTGTCATGAAGCACGAGGGGAGTGGAAGAAAGCCTGTCACTATCTCGAAAAGGTCGTACGAGTGGATGAAAAATACGAACTCCCAAAATTAGCAGAAAATACGCAGCGCCTAAAAATATTATCAACCCGTTTAGCTGAATCTTCGGAGTCGACTCATGAGTGATAGCAACCCAACATCTCCTCACTGGCCAGCAGCTCGGTCTTCACTGTTAACAGATATTTCCGGATGGTTCGAATCTCAAGAAACGGAACCATTGACCTTATCCTTGCCGGATGATGATTGGTTATTGGAAATTACCCCTGATGGACGATTAATTTGTGTTGCCGGGTACGATTTGGATGAGATGAAA
>JAJDBQ010000165.1 GCA_029261255.1 Nitrospirales bacterium | reverse complement strand
GAAGATGGTCGTCCATCAATTGGAGGAAGGGCGTGCTGTCGTCGAAAACCAATACGCCCGATCGGTGCGCCGCTCGGGAAACTTGGAAGCGCAAAAAATTATTGATGAAGTCTTTGAACCCTCTTCGCGCAACTGGCGAGGGATTGGAATGATTCCCAACAGCGGCCTGCAACTTCGAAAGGCCTTTGCTCAAGTTGATGCACTCCAACACTTCCACGATCGCATTCACCTGACTGATACCACAATTTCTCCTTCATCCGAATGTCAAAGCGGTCGAATTCTTCAGGGACTCATGAAACCGTCAGACTGCCCCGCATTTGGGACTCGATGTACCCCAGACCATCCCCTTGGTGCCCCAATGGTCTCGAGCGAAGGGGCTTGCGCGGCTTATTATCGGTATCGCCCCTCTATCACTGTCGAATCGTAATGTATGTCTCAGAACAAGCCCTTTGAACCACAATGTCCCTTGCCCCTCGCCTCAGATGAGACGATTCGCCTGGCTCATGGCGGAGGGGGACGTCTCATGCAACAACTCATTCAAGATGTTTTTCTTGAAGCTTTTTCCAATTCATATTTGAAAACGTTACAAGACAGCGCTGTACTGCCTGCCCAGGATGGTCGCTTGGCCATGACAACCGATTCTTATGTGGTCCAACCCCTCTTTTTCCCTGGGGGTGACATTGGCAGCCTAGCAGTGCATGGCACCATCAATGATCTTGCCATGATGGGAGCGAGGCCAAGATACCTGAGTGCTGGCTTTATTTTGGAAGAGGGATTACCCATTGCCACACTCAAACTGGTCGTTTCGTCGATGGCAAAAGCTGCACAAGAATGTGGAGTTCACATTGTCTGCGGTGATACGAAAGTTGTGGATCGGGGGAAAGGCGATCAAATTTTCATTAATACCACTGGTCTGGGTGCGATTCCTCAAACAGTGGACATTGGGCCTCATCGTCTCACCCCTGGGGATCGGATCATTGTCAGCGGGGACTTGGGCGCACATGGCATGGCGGTATTAAGCCAGCGCGAAGGCTTGGAGTTTTCAGGAAACCTGCTCAGCGATTCCGCCCCGCTACATAATGTCATTGCTGATTTGCTCAATCACAATATTGCGATCCATTGTCTTCGAGATTTGACGCGCGGTGGATTGGCTAGTGCCCTCAATGAACTTGCGACTGCTACTCAATTAACCATGACTATTGAAGAAGCAGCCATACCGATTAGCGAGCCAGTCCGGGGAGCCTGTGAAATTCTGGGATTGGATCCGCTCTATGTGGCCAACGAGGGGCGATTTGTGATGTTTACCTCGCCCGATAATGTAGACACAGCACTCTCTCTCCTTCATCAACATTCCGTTTCACGAGAGGCCGTGGAAATCGGAGAAATTCCGTCCATTTCCACAACTACACATCAGGCACTCGTTACTCTTCAAACGAGGTATGGCACCCATAGAATTCTTGATCTTCTTTCAGGAGAACAACTCCCAAGAATTTGTTAATATTTGAGCGAAATTTTCTTTCGCATCATCACGGCATCTAATAAATATCACTACAGCTATGTTTGTTACTCTTCTCGTCACCGCATTAATCGTTGCGCTGGCCGTCCTGATCCATTTTGAGGCGCTTCGTTGGTTAGCAACCTTCATGGAGTCGACCCACGGGCGCTTCCGCTTAGCGCTATTGGTGTGTATGTTCGGTGCCATGGTGGCTCACGTCATCGAAATATGGGTCTTTGGATTAGGGTATTGTTTTTTAACCGAGTCAAGTCAATTCGGTTCGCTCGAAGGTGGCTTTAATCATACGCTGGCTGATTGTGGTTACTACTCCTTTGTCACTTACACCACATTGGGATTCGGTGACCTCATCCCCAAAGGACCCATTCGATTCCTGACGGGTATGGAAGCCTTAACCGGACTTCTCCTTATCACGTGGACGGCCTCGTTTATGTACATCCAGATGCAACGCGGGTGGAAAACACATTCCTCTTCATAGTGAACTCACACAATGTGTCTATAGTTTTTTGAAGCTTTAACAAAGAAACATGTTACTCCCTCTCCAACTCAGGGGATTTCTAAAATGAAAAAACGCTGGAATGAGGGTCAATGTTTAGAAAATGCTTAAAGCACTATTTGTCGACAGCGGAGGGCGGCTTACGGCCCAGGCTGTGTGAAAACTCAACAAGAAGGTATACTGCACCTTTCTCACGGAGGTGTTTGTGATGAGCGGATTTATTCAAGGCGACGATCGCCACCAAGCGACCTTGTTTCCGGAACAATTGGATGACTACATCGCCGAGGACAGCTCGGTTCGAGTCATTGATGTCTTCCTCGACGATCTCGATCTCTCCGGGCTGGGCTTCAAAACCCATTCAGAGAAAACGGGTCGCCCCGCCTATCACCCAACCATCCTACTGAAGCTCTATATCTACAGGTATCTCAACCGCGTGCAGTCCAGCCGTCGCTTGGAACGAGAAGCACACCGCAACGTGGAGCTCATGTGGCTCACCGGACGTTTAGCCCCGGACTTTAAAACGATCGCCGACTTTCGCAAGGACAATGGCCCAGCCATCCGCTTGGTCTGTCGCGAGTTCATCCTGCTGTGCAAGAAACTCAATCTATTTGCCGATGCCTTTGTGGCGATCGATGGCAGCAAGTTCAAAGCCGTGAACAATAGAGACCGTAACTTTACCAAGGCCAAGATGCATCGCCGGTTGCAAGAGATTGATGCGAGCATCGAACGCTATCTGGGCCAGATTGCCAGCGCGGATCGACAAGAAGCGGTGGTGGCCACGGACAACACCCACCGACTGGAGGAGAAGATCACGGCCCTGAAGACGGAGATGGCCCGACTCAAAACACTCGAAGTCCAGATGCGTCAAGCGCCGGACCACCAGCTCTCCCTTACGGACCCGGATGCACGATCGATGAAAACAAGGGGCAACGGCATCGTCGGGTATAACGTCCAGACCGCCGTGGATACGACACATCATTTGATCGTGACGCATGAGGTGACCAATGTTGGGCATGATCGTCACCAGTTGCATCACATGGCGCAACAAGCCAAGGAGGCCATTGGTGCGGAGACCCTCGCTGTGGTGGCCGATCGCGGGTATTTCACAGGGGAGGAAATTCTGGCCTGCGAGCAGGAAAAGATCACGACCTATCTTCCCAAGCCCCAGACATCGGGGAGTCCGAAGAAAGGTCTGTTCAGCAAACGCGACTTCATCTACCACGCGGACGATGATGAGTATGCATGTCCAGCCGGGGAGCGTCTGATCTGGCGGTTCGAGACACAGAAGAAAGGTTTGACGCTCCACAAATACTGGTCTTCTCATTGTCCGAAGTGCCCCATCAAGTCACAGTGCACGACCAGTCAGTACCGGCGCGTGACGCGGTGGGAACATGAAGCCGTGCTCGAGGAAATGGCCACTCGTCTCGAGCGAGAACCGGAGCGGATGCGCACGCGACGAGAAACCGTCGAACATCCGTTCGGGACCATAAAATCCTGGATGGGCTACACCCACTTCCAAATGAAAACGCTCAAACATGTCAGTACCGAGATGAGCTTGCATGTGTTGGCCTACAACTTCAAACGGGTGCTGGCAATACTCGGTGTGCAACCGCTCCTGCAAGCTATGCAGATGTGAGAGCGACCCTTCTACACGCAAAAATGGGCACATGAGCGCCCCTCGTGACGCATCAGGTGGCTCGTCGTGACACAAAATTGAAAAGCTCGCCTCAATAACCACCTCAAGAGGAGATGGGCTGACGCGCCTCCTAGCTAGATTCTAATGACGGGGCAGGAAAGTTTTTACACAGCCTGGGCCAAAAGCGGTCATGCCCAGTCCGCACCGAACCCGCCTCTTAGACCACTGGCTACTCACTTCGGAGGGCCTGGTATGCTACGTGAAACTGCTGGAGGAAGCGGTCTTGATCAACCCATGAATACTTTTCAGTGTCAACACCATATCTCCAGTTGGGGTTCTTCGGGATATGATGTTCTGCTTCTCCGAATTCGCCCCCGCCCCACTTTGAGAAAAATATCACGGCTGCTTTCGATTCATCTGGAAGATCCTCAATGGACCAGTCCAAAGGGTCAAAAAGGCCTAAGAGCTCATTCAATGCGGAAAAGAACTCACTAAATTCCAAACCCCCACCGACGTAGCGATCTGCTAGGTGAAACATCTTCCTTAGGGCAATGAGTTTTTCTTCCACTGTCTTTCGTCCTCTTTGCGACTCAGGCACTATAGCCTGCTCCAACACCCTGTGCCACAACACTGCTTGGCGGGCAACGAAAGTGTTGCGTTGATCAATTGAACTCACAGTCGTTTTCAGTCATTTGGGGAACCAACGACGGGGAATTTTTCAAGAATATTGGTGACCCCGGTCAACATCGCTTCAATTTGAGTTTGGTCGAATTCTAGAATGAAATTCAGGACACTCCCCACGCCAGGGATATCCGTAGCTTGGCACTTTGCAATGAAGTGACCAAGACCGTCGCCAGTAGCGTTTATCTCAAGCCACGTCTCCATGGAAGAGAATGTAGCTTTGCCGTTCAGATCATTCATTATTACTTTAAGGTCTTGATGGAAGCTCTCGAATTCGTCACATCGAAGAGAAGCTTGGTATTTCGCCTTGAATGAACCAGAAGCAATCCGAACTTCGCACTTAATCCAGTTTCCATCCCAGTAATCATTGGCAGATGGATCCATACGATACAGAGGTTGGATGGATACGAAGTCCGTCTGCTGTGAAGCTATGAGTAGGGTTGGAGATTCCATGAAGCTTACATTTCCCGGCCATGTAACACTACGCCGTAGTCCGTTACATTATGACTCTAATCTTTGAGATCAGTGGCCACTTTATGATGTTCCCTGCATTGACGGGTTAGGCAAAACATTGATTGCTCCCATTATGCCCGGTTTCGGCTAATGTGTGGCACAACCCTAATGACCGCTTTGGGTCGAGGCTGTGTGAAAACTCTGTATAAAATTTGCATCTAAAAATTTAGACTTCGAGGATCGTCTGTATTCCACGATCTCTGTATAAGCAAGGGTTGAAGTACCCCCTGAATCCAGAGAATTACGAGTTTTCACACAGCCTGG
>JAJDBQ010000164.1 GCA_029261255.1 Nitrospirales bacterium | reverse complement strand
CATTGAAGAACTGGAGCATGCTCGTGCTCGTGGCGCAAAGATTTATGCTGAAATTAGTGGGTATGCGATGAACAGTGATGCCTTTCATATTACCGCTCCACCTGAGGATGGAGCGGGCGCGGTGAAATGTATGGAGAATGCTCTGAAAGATGGAGGAATTGCAAAGTCATCTGTTGGCTATATTAATGCTCATGGAACGTCGACCTTTGCGGATCGAGTAGAGACCAAAGTGATCAAAGATGTCTTTGGGGAGCAAGCGTATTCCATTCCGGTGAGTTCCACCAAGTCAATGACTGGGCATTTACTCGGAGCCGCTGGCGGAATTGAAGCGGTCTTTTCTATTTTAGCACTACAGCAGGGGATTATTCCGCCGACCATCAACTTAGATGATCCTGATCCTGAATGTGATTTGGATTATGTACCCAATACGTCTCGTGCTTGTTCTTTCGATGTAGCCGTTTCCAATGCATTTGGATTCGGCGGTGTCAATGCCTGCTTGGTTTTTCGTCGCTGGCACGAGGCATGAAACTCATAAGAAGAGTGGCTGTTCCCATCGTGCTCATTTCCAAGATACGATTTTATCCCTTGCCGAATTTTCGCGCCTTTGCGATATGATATAATGAACAGGTTTTGGGAGAAGGTATCGTGATGATCCTTGTTGGTCTCGTATAGCTAGATGATGGTGGTGATGGGAAGTGTTGCAGATCTACGATATCCAGTGTGCGCTCGGTTATGTCTTTAGACAAGAAGCTCTACTGCTTGAGGCTCTCACCCATCGATCGTTTTCCCAATCACAAGAACATGCAACAGCCCAACACAATGAGCGATTGGAATTTTTAGGAGATGCGGTTTTAGGCTTGGTGGTGAGTGAAAGCTTAGCAGCAACGTTCCCAACGTATACGGAGGGGGAACTCTCCAAGTTAAAAGCGGGCTTAATTAGTCGCGTGACACTGGCAAAAGCAGCGGGGCGGTTGACGCTAGGGCAATGGTTGAGACTGGGTCGAGGAGAAGAAGCATCATTAGGTCGAGAAAAGCATTCGTTACTGGCGAATGCGCTGGAGGCCATTATCGGGGCTGTCTATCTTGATAGTGGCTTGGAGTCGGCTCGGGCATTTATTCACCGAGCGTTGGCAATAGAATTTTCTGATTTACGGGATCGACCAGAGTTATCGATCGGAGGAGATTGGAAAAGCCGTTTGCAGGAATGGGTTCATAAACATGATGGAACCAGTCCACGGTATTGTTTAGTGGGGGAGTCAGGCCCGGACCATCAAAAACTATTTTCTATGACCGTAGAAATACGTGGGCGGGTCATGGGCCGAGGCGAGGGAGGCACTAAAAAAGAAGCGGAACAAGGTGCAGCGGAGCAAGCCTTCGCGCAAGTGAGTCAAGTTAGAACTGAGGAAGAAAGAAATTCACGTGAAGAGTAATGGAGGAGTCATAATGGAAAATTTATCAACGATAGGGGTGAATATGTTTCGACAAGGTATTCTGTTGCTCAGTGTGTTGTGCCTGTTGAATCTATTTGTGGTTGGAGAGACGATAGCTGAAGAGCCTATAGCCGATAAAAACGCACCTCATGTGATCTTGAAAACAAAATTTGGTGAGATGGAAATTGTCTTATTCCAAGATTTAGCCCCGAAGCATGTGGAAAGTTTTCTCAAGCTCGCCGAGTCTGGATTTTACAATGGCACGATCTTTCATCGGATTATTCCAGGATTTATGATTCAAGGTGGAGATCCGTTGACGAAAGATCCTGCGAATCGCAATAAATATGGGACAGGTGGTCCAGGCTATACTGTTCCTGCAGAATTTAGCAAAGTCGTTCATGAAAAGGGTATTCTTTCTGCTGCCAGAACGGCAGATCCAAATAGTGCAGGTTCTCAATTTTTCATTATGGTTGATAAGGCTCCGCACTTGGATGGCCAATACACCGTCTTTGGTGAAATTCTCAAAGGAGTTGAAGTCGCCGATACGATTGTGAGTCAGCCAAAAGATTTGCGCGACAATCCAGTAGAACGGATTGAGATGACCATTGAAGTTGTGAAGTAAGGTCAGTTCAAATAAGGCAAGTGTTATCTCTGAGCTTACGTTGAGGATGGGTTCGGAGATGTGGGTTCTTGTTGGTAATCAAACCCACTCGGGATGACAATACGTCCACCAGCTCCAGTTTGACGAGCCAGTTGTTCGGCGACATCTGGATGGCGTTCACGGACATACCCTAATAAACCCTGTAAGAATCGATTGGACCGTAGCCCGGATCCGGAAAACTCTTGGATAAATGTCTGAGCTCGGTCCAATACTTCGGTGACCATTGTTGGCTCTAAGTTCTGGCGCTCGCCAAACACTTTAAATTCCTTCCGTAGCTCTTCGCCAAACGCAGGCATCCCCGTTTCGGGGATTTCAATCAAGCTGAAACTCCGCCTGAGACTTTGAATGCCTTCCAAGGCTTCAATATCTTGGGCGTCTCGGCGTTCTTGAAAATACCGGAAAGCCAAGGCTTCAAATACATAGAAGATTTCCGTTGCCCGCTCGCCACCAAAATCCAAGAGTTCTCGATAGAAGGTGCGCCGCTCTAATTCAAATCGCCCCCCGACACGTTTTTGCTGGTAATTGTCGTTTACCTCTAAGAACACACATGACGCTGGACAGGAAATTTTGGTGATTCGATGTTCCCCGCAACATTGACTGCAAATCATTCCGTTCAGTGCGGGACATGCTCGCTTGCCCTTACGTTGCTCACAATGCGCGCATTTACTCATTTGGTGCATCTTTCTTGGGAAAACCTAATCCATAATCAGAAAAAGTTCGTTTCTTTTTGTTTGAGGTATCGTTGGAGGTATCGTTGGAGGGGCGTTCCAATCCGTTGATCTCAGCGCCATTCGCATAGAGATACGGGACGAGAATGAGATGGTTTACCCGGTCCACACCTATTCCGGATGGCGAAAGCAAGAATTCTGCAATGGCTTGTTTCTTCAGATTGGCATGAATTCGCCAGACTTTTCCCGCTGTGAGGTCCGATACATACATGATGCCATATTGGTCAAAATCAATACCGTCGAGGTTATGAAATCCTCCAGAAAAAAATGAACTGACAAACAATTCGTGAAGAATGCCTTTTTCATCAATTTCAAACACTTTTCCGTCATCCCATCCGACGCCCATTAAATGACCATTCCGTGGATGAACGGCCAACCCGTGAGGATGTGATAATTTAACATCCTGGATAAATTGAGTAATAAGATGATTCTCGGTGGGATCGATCCGAAAAATGGTGTTGGTGTCCGCATCGGAAACATACAGCATGCCACGCGAATCCGCAGTCAGACCGGTCAGTGAATGAGCATGATGTTGTGAAAAGGGTACTGTATGGAGGGGATGCCCTGTCTTTTTATCAAATCCACGGACGACATCGAGGTCGGCGACATACAGCGTGGAACCAATAATGGCCATTTCTTTGGGCGAGTGAAGTGTGACTGATTCATGGCCGCCTTGGATAAAGTGGAGTGTCGTGATTTTTCCATCTTTATCGGCTGTACTAATATAACCTTTGTTCTCACGAGTTCCAGGATCTCCGTTGGCGTTGGCGATGTAATAGACTTCACCGTTGTCTGCGATGATATTTTGTGGAAACTGAAGGTTGGCTATTTCATAGGCGTGAATATGTTGTATTCCCAAGAGCCAAAGACATGCGAAAGCCACAA
>JAJDBQ010000163.1 GCA_029261255.1 Nitrospirales bacterium | reverse complement strand
AACGCCTTCATGAGATTCGGCAACATATGATCAATCGTCTTTTTCATCGAGGTGAGGCCACATGAAAATCTTAATTACTGGTGGAGCTGGATTCATTGGGTCACATTTGGCGGAGGCCCTGATCGAACAGGGTGATGAAGTCTTTATTATTGATGATTTGTCAACAGGAAGTGTGGAGAATATTGAGCATCTTCAAGCCAATCCGCGGTTTCACTATGTCTTTGACACCGTGATGAATCGATCTGTGATGGCGGAGCTCATCGATCGTACGGAGACGGTGTTTCATTTAGCGGCAGCGGTCGGAGTGAAGCTGATTGTCGAGAGCCCTGTTCGAACGATTGAAACCAACGTGAAGGGAACAGAAATCGTTCTCGAGTTGGCGAGTAAGAAGAATAGGAAAGTGGTATTAGCTTCTACGAGTGAAGTCTATGGTAAATCGACGCGTATCCCTTTTTGCGAACATGATGATTTGGTGATGGGGGCACCGACAAAAGGACGGTGGAGTTATGCCTGCTCAAAGGCTCTGGATGAGTTTCTGGCTCTGGCTTATTGGAAAGAACGGCAATGCCCAACGGTCATTGCGCGGTTGTTTAATACGGTAGGTCCGAGGCAGACGGGCCAATATGGAATGGTTATTCCTCGATTTGTGTCCCAAGCATTAGCTGGGGAGCCTCTTACTGTGTTCGGTTCAGGAGCTCAAACGCGATGTTTTGTTTGGGTTAAGGATGTCGTAGGCGCACTGGTGTTATTGTCTCAACGCTCTGAAGCCGTGGGGCAAATCTTTAATATTGGGAGCTCACATGAAATTAGCATGGCGAGCCTAGCCGCTTTAGTCCTCAAGCTTACAGGATCTTCTTCAGAAATTCGATTTGTTCCATATGATCAAGCCTACGAAGCAGGCTTTGAGGACATGGAGCGTCGAGTGCCTTCCTTGGAAAAAATTCATGCTCTGATCAAGTATCAACCAAGCCTGGATATTCAAGATATTTTACTCAATGTTATTGACCATTATAAGCGATATTCTATTCCCTTAGCCTCATGAACAGTCTGCTGATCTTTGTGACAGCTTTTCTGTTGGCTGTAATCTTTACTCCTCTTGTCCGGCGATTGGCATTAACCTCCGGCCATGTGGTGCAGCCAACACAGGATCGTTGGCATCAAAACCCTACACCTGTCTTTGGTGGAGTCGGGATATTTTTCGCCTGTGTGTTGCCTCTCATATTTGTTTTACCCACTGATAGTATTGTGCCATGGGCGATTCTTGGCGGGGCGACTATGGTGTTCGCCCTTGGCCTTCTTGATGATTTTCTCCACATTAAGCCGTATTCGAAACTGATCGGCCAGATCATGGCTGCATCATTTATTGTGTTTCATCAGGTGGCCTTTGAAATCCCTTCTATGCCCCTTGTCGGACTTGGTCTCACATTTCTGTGGATCGTCGGTATCACCAACGCCTTTAATCTTCTTGATAACATGGATGGTCTTTCTGCAGGGACCGCATCGATCGTGGCTTTGTGCTTGGCCGTTGCTGGCATGATGACTGGTAACGGGTTAGTGACGATGCTCGCTTCTAGTGTTTGTGGTGCTTCACTTGGATTTTTAATTTTTAATTTTTATCCAGCAAAGATTTTCATGGGGGACTCGGGGAGCCTATTTCTCGGATTTAGCCTCGCAGCGTTGGCTATCCCAGGCCAAGGCGAACATACGACCAATATTTTCTTTGCCATGTTGATTCCAGTATTGGTTCTGGCTGTTCCTATCTTTGATACCACATTTGTCGCGTTGCTTAGGTTCTTCAATGGGCGAGCCATTTCGCAGGGTGGGCGAGATCATTCCTCTCACCGGTTAGTGGCATTTGGACTCTCAGAAAGAACGACGGTTTTGCTGTTTTATGGCATGAGCCTTTTTTGCGGGATGGCCGCGTTACTTGGTTTACAATTTAGCATGTTGTATCCATCAATTTTAGCTGTTCTGATCGTCCTTATCTTGTGTTACTTCGGGGTGTTTTTGAGTGGGATTGTTTCATATGGTCAGAAGGCAGAGAAGAACGGGAAATCATCCCCTGGTTTTACTCTGAATTTGTTCTTGATGCACAAGCGACGCTTAGGAGAGATCATCGTTGATTGTATTCTTATCAGTAGCACCTTTGCGGCTGCTTTTTTTATTCGGTTTGATGGTCTACCCGATGAATATCTTTCAGCAATTCTTCAAGCTCTTCCGTTATTGATTCCATTGAAGCTTGTCATATTTTTCTACTTTGGATTGTATCGGGGGCTTTGGCGATATGTTGGCATTCAGGATTTACTCAATATTTTGAAGGCAGTGACATTGGGCAGTCTCGTCAGTGTGGTGCTGATGGTCATGGTTTTCAGGTTTGAAGGGTATCCCCGCTCAGTCTTTTTTATTGATTGGATGCTGCTATTGATCGCGGTGAGTGGTGTACGTCTTCTCGTTAAGTTCCTTGATGAATACCTCAGTACGTTAACCGAGCAGAAGGGGAAGCGTATACTCATTGTTGGGGCAGGGGATGCTGGAGAAATTGCCTTGCGCGAATTAAAAGCGAATGCGCAATTAGGATATATTCCCGTTGGGTTCATTGATGATGATTCTCAAAAATGGGGGCGAAGCATTCATGGTGTCAAGATTTTGGGATCAAGAGAGCGATTAGATGAGGTCGTGAAAGAACATAATGTTCAAGAAATTCTGATTGCTCTTTCTGCCGTTGAATCCACTGTGCTGGAGGATGTTGTTCGTGATTGCCGCGCCACCGGTGTGCCAATTCAAATCCGACCGACCAAGATGCCTTGGCTTGAACCTGCCATTGCACGTTAGCGTGGCATTCTTTCTTGGCATCTAAATCTCTATAGTCATGGGCGCTATTTAGCCATGGGTATGATTGAGTCGCATAGTTCATCTATAATGTAATTGAACTGCCCCTTGCCATTGCTATGTATCTCATAGATTTCCAGGAAAACACTGAATCTAAGGCATTTGCAAGAATGTCGCTCGTTTTAAGAAAAATTGTTGACTCATTCATCTAGTTCCGTTAATTAAAGACAAAAATTTCCATACCTCATATCCCCAACAAGGAATCTATCTATGTCGCACGTGAGTCAATATTTTTCGGAAGCGGTTGAGGTGAGCCAAACGATTGACCATGAACTGGTTGAACGACTTGCCGAAGGTCTCGTCGCGTTGAGGGAACGAGGCGGTCGATTGTTTTTTTTGGGTGTAGGAGGGAGTGCCGCGAATTGTAGTCATGCCGTGAATGATTTCCGAAAATTGTGCGGGATTGAGGCGTATACGCCTGTGGATAATGTTTCAGAGCTGACGGCTCGCACGAATGATGAAGGTTGGGAAACAGTCTTTGCGGAATGGTTAAAAGTTAGCCGTGCTGATCAAGAAGATGCTATTTTTGTCTTTTCTGTTGGCGGAGGTGATGCTGAACGGAATGTGAGCGTCAATCTTGTGCGGGCTCTGGATGAAGCCAAAAAACGTGACATGAAGATTTTTGGTGTTGTCGGAAGGCAAGGAGGACATACCAAGAAAGTCGGAGACATTGTGATTGTTATTCCAACAGTGAATCCAGAGCATGTGACTCCCCACACAGAAGCCTTTCATGCTGTTGTTTGGCATTGTCTGGTTTCGCATCCAAAACTTCAATTAGCTAGTACCAAATGGTAGGGTGTCGTTCGCACTGTTCCCAGTTAACGTACCATGCAACATGCCGTCTTTCTTGACCGAGATGGGGTCATCAATCATTCCCTTGTGCGAGACGGGAGGCCATATGCTCCAACAACACAAGATGAATTTTCCATTATTGAGGGTGTTCCTGACGCGCTCAATACTCTTCATGCAGCGGGTTTTCTTCTGATTGTTGTCACCAACCAACCTGATGTTGCTCGTGGGCTGGTTCAAAAGGATATCGTTGAAACCTTCCATCACGATCTCCTGAAGGCATTTCCCCTTGATGACATTAAGGTGTGCTATGAAACCGAAGAGTCCGGTAGTCGCTACTATAAGCCAAGGCCGGGAATGATTCTTGACGCAGGAGAAGAGTATGATATTGATTTGACCAAGAGTTTTATGGTGGGAGATCGATGGCGAGATGTCGGCTGTGGTCGTGCTGCCGGATGTTTCACCATCTTTATCGACTATGGGTATGCTGAGCAGCTGACTGAGATTCCCGATGCTACGTGTCAAGGATTACGGGAAGCTGTTCCGATCATATTACGTCACTCGGGTGTTTAACCATACGAAAGGAGAGGCAAGGCCCAATGTCCAAAAGTAATTTGAATATCAAGCTTTTTTCCGATGGGGCAGATTTAGAGGGTATCAAGGCGATGGCAGCGAAGGAATGGGTCGATGGGTTTACGACCAATCCGACCTTGATGCGAAAAGCCGGAGTCGAGGACTATAAAGCGTTTGCCTGTGATGTCTTAGCCATTGTTCCAGATCGACCCGTTTCATTTGAAGTCTTCGCGGATGAGTTCGACGAGATGAAGCAGCAGGCCTTGGAAATAGCGTCATGGGGCAAAAATGTGTTTGTCAAAATTCCAGTGATGAATACGAAAAAAGAATTTTCAGGGGAACTTATCCGTGAACTGGCGAAGGCCGGGGTGCAACTCAATATTACAGCGGTCATGACCCTTGAACAGGTTTCGGCTATTGTTGAGTGTTTAGACGAAAACGTTCCGGCCATTGTTTCAGTATTTGCTGGTCGAATTGCCGACACCGGTATAGACCCAATGCCAATCATGAAAGAGGCGATTGCGGTCATGCAAAAAAAGCCGAAATCTGAGCTGCTTTGGGCTAGTCCACGGGAACTCCTAAATATCGTTCAGGCTAATGACATTGGATGTCATATCATTACGGCTACGAACGATATTCTCAAAAAATTACCATTATTGGGTAAAGACCATCTGGAGTATTCCCTTGAAACAGTCAAGATGTTTTATCAAGATGCCCTTTCCGCTGGGTTCACGATTCCCGACGCACAGCAACGAATGTCGGCCTAACGACTCGTCATGGTCATTGCTCAGGAGTAACTTATGATGAAAAATGTTTTAATTACCGGCGGTGCCGGGTACGTTGGGACGCTTCTTGCCCCGCAGTTGCTAGCCACCGGGCACAACGTGACCATCTATGATGCCATGTTTTATGGGTGTGAACTAGAGTCGCAGCCAGGGTTAACAATTATCAAGGCGGATATTCGAGATACAGCTAGGTTTCGCCAGGTTTGTGCTGGAATGGATGCGGTGATTCATTTGGCCTGTATTTCAAACGATGCGGGTTTCGAATTAGATGAACAGCTCAGCGAAGAGATAAATTTTCGATGCTTTGAACCACTGGTAATCGCTGCCAAAGAATTGGGAGTGAAACGGTTTATTTATGCCTCTTCCTCCTCGGTCTATGGCTATTCGGAATCTCCGCACGTCACCGAAGAACATCCGTTAGTTCCCCTGACGCTCTACAATAAATTTAAAGGCTTTTGTGAGCCGCTCCTCTTCAAACATCAATCGAGTGATTTTGTTTGCGTGACGATTCGTCCAGCCACTGTGTGTGGATATAGCCCACGGCAGCGATTGGATTTGTCAGTGAATATTTTAACCAATCATGCCGTGAATAACCAAAAAATCACGGTGTTTGGGGGCGAACAACAACGGCCAAATCTTCACATCCAAGACATGTGTGACCTGTATATGTTGTTACTT
>JAJDBQ010000162.1 GCA_029261255.1 Nitrospirales bacterium | reverse complement strand
CGAAGGCCGGCGGATCGTGCTGCGCGACGAAGAACATTCTGGGAACCTTCGCGATCGTACCCAGCCCTTGTGACGAAGTGGCCACCTCGGCACAAGCCTTCCCACGCTACCAAGCGAGGAAGGAAAAACAAACATACAAGGGGACCCGAAGGGCCAGGCTACGGCCAATATGGTTTTGGGTCCTTTTACCGAAACAAAAGGATCTCGCCTGCCGGGGCGAAACCCGGCAATATCAGAAATCGTTTGCAAGCATACGGTAGGTATCTAGCGGCAAGGGCTTTCTCCCAATCACCTGATCCAAGAATTTGCCATGACTTTGGGGTAACTCCGATGCTCCGTGAATTCATTCGGCCATATCAGTCCAGGATGATTTTTTGCTACGTGAGCTAGATGGCATATCGCCTTCTAGCCGGAAGGGTTTTTCGTAGTATGATGGGAAATACTATTTTCCTGGGAAGAAATTTGAATTCAATGAACGTTGAATGGAGTAAGGGTGGTTTCATGAAATTATTATTGATCGTCGGACTGTTTACTTTGGTCTTTGTCCAACCGGTTTTGGGAGAGGGGAACTTCGAAGAATGGGTGAAGGCGTTTAAGGGGGAGGCTGTTGAACAGGGAATTTCAACGTCTCTGGTGGATCAGGCGTTTGAAGGCGTAGCGCCTATTCCACGGATCATCGAACTGGATCGGAAACAGCCAGAGGGCAGAATGACGTTTGGCGAATATCGAAAGAAAATTGTGTCTCAAAGTCGGATTCAACGCGGGCGTGAGATGATGGCGCAACACCGTAATCTCTTACAGGAGATCGGCCTACATTATGGTGTACAACCCAGATTTATCGTGGCGCTTTGGGGGATTGAAACCAATTTTGGACAGAACACTGGCGGGTATAGCGTTGTGAATGCGCTCGCTACCTTAGCGTTTGATGGACGGCGGAGCCAATACTTCCGTACTGAGCTGATGAATGCGTTCCGAATTTTACAGGATGGTCATATTTCTCTTGAACTGATGAAGGGTTCGTGGGCGGGAGCCATGGGGCAATGTCAATTTATGCCCTCGAGCTTTTTGCGATTGGCTGTCGATTATGATGGCGATGGGCGCAAGGATATTTGGAAGACCCCAGCCGATGTGTTTGCCTCTGCTGCCAATTATCTTTCCCAATCAGGTTGGCGCGGGAATCAAACGTGGGGGCGTCGAGCTCAATTGCCAGGGAGCTTTAATAACAAGAATGCGAGTCTCAAGATTAAGAAATCTTTAAGCACGTGGCAGAAACTTGGCGTGCGTCGCAGTAATGGGAGAAACCTTCCTTTAGTGAATATGAAGGGCTCTATCGTATTGCCGGATGGGAAAGGCGGTTCAGCTTTCCTCGTTTACGAAAATTTTCGCGTGATTATGAAGTGGAATCGCTCGACCTATTTTGCAACGAGCGTTGGACTTCTTGCTGATGCGATCGGGAAGTAATGCGTGAGAACATGAAAAGTGAGATGGTCGCTCGTCGTGGCTCCGTAAGTCCTGACTTTCGGCTCTTGGCTAGGACTCAGAACCGACAGGGGATGGTTCTTCTGCTCCGGTTTCGCTGGCGACTTCTTCTTTAATGATCTGAACGCTTTTAATGGAGCGTTCGTCTGCTTCTTGGATAATGAGGAGACAATGGTCGGTGTTCACTTTTTCTCCAACGGTAGGAATATGGCCGAGTTCTTCAAGGATCAGCCCACTGATCGTATTTTGTTCATCATCCAATTCCACTTCTAAGAATTCATTGATACGGCGTACTTCGGTTCGACCGTCCACCAAAATTTGATTTTTTCCCGTTCGACGAATCCATTCTTCATGAAGATCCCCTTCATCCAAGATTTCTCCGACGACTTCCTCTAACAAATCTTCGACGGTCACTAGGCCAATCACACCGCCAAACTCATTGACCACCAAGGCAATATGACGTTTTTCTTTTTGAAATTGTTTTAAGAGTTCATCTGCGGGTTTGGTTTCGGGAATAAAGAGTGTCGGCTTCGCCAGTTCATTCAGCTTTCGTTGTGTGTGTCCTTGTGCTAATTCCATGAGGGCATGGCTGCGATAGAGGATGCCGGTAATATTGTCTGGGTTTCCATCATGAATGGGAATTCGTGAATATTTCGCTTTATAGAGTTCCTGCCGCGCACCTTCTAGGGTTTGTGTCCCATCGAACATGAACATATAGATGCGTGGAGTCATGACCTCTTCTGCGGTCACGTCATTGAACTCGAACACGTTTTTAATCATTCTGACTTCGTCTGTTTCCAAGACCCCAGCTTTACCTCCGGCATCCAGCATGATCTTGAGTTCTTCTTCAGTAATAAAGGGGACGGTTAATCCTCGTCCGCCCGTGAGTTTGAGGATGAAGGGTTCCAGGAAATACAGAAACGGAAAAAAGAGCTGTTCAAGCCAATAAATGGGGTAGGCCAGAACTTGAACGGCGGTTTCTGCATATTTGGCGCAGAGCGTCTTAGGAACAATTTCACCAAATAATAAGACCATGAAGGTGAGGAGACCCGTTGCGACGGCGACGGCCTCTGACCCAAACATCCGAACGGCAATTAAAGTGGCCAAAGATGCGGCCATAATATTCACAAGATTGTTCCCGATCAGAATGGTCGAGAGGAGTCGTTGGGGATTGGACCGCAGTTTTAGGGCCATTTTGGCCGCTTTGTGGCCTTCATCGGCTAATGTCTTCAATTTAGCTTCAGTAATGGAGAAGAAGGCGATTTCCGCCCCTGAGAAAAATGCTGACAATGCTAGACAGATAAAGACTGCGAGAAAATCCATAAGTGGATTAGCGTACTCCAGCAGAGTAACTACGAGAGATAGACCTAGAGGTAGTTACTTGATCAGCAGAACAGGCTATGGGGAAGAATGGAATCAGAAGGTGTTGAGAGGTATTAATAGTTCGGTCAGAGATATCATCGATGTTTCGATGTCTTGACCCATCCGTATTCATCTGAAAATAGGCTACCATAGGGTAGGGGATTATGGCAATTATGGGTATGGGAATTCGAAAATTACATTGAATTTTCAATGAGTTAGAAGTCAGAATTAGTAACATCACTCCGAAATTCTTTACATGTTCCTAGATGAATTTCAGGAGAAGCCGCTTATGCGCTTTGCTCAATGCTGCGGCGATCAATAAATCGATAGCATTGTCGATTCAAGACAGGGAATACTGAAAAAATAGGAGTCCCTGTTGGAAGCACAGCACTGTCGATCCCAGGATTGAGCGCAAGGTGTAGGTTGATAAAATTAAAACTCAATCCTTCTTGCCAAGGTTGAGAGAGGTTTTCAACATAGGCTCCGACTTTGTCTGAGGCATAGGAGCGGGTCATGAGTCCGGCCCCGCCTTGGAGACCATACTCAGCGAGGTCTGGAGCCCCTTGGATGAGAAGTGAGACAATGGCTGCATCAAACCAGACTTTGATATTACACGCCACTTGGATAAATGGGCCCAAGCTTCCCGTATGTTCCAAAATGGCCATGGGGTAAGTCAGTTCGGGAGGAATCGAGGGATTGTCTTCTGAGGGGTGTAGAGGAAAATCAGGATCTTTGACTGCGGATACTGACACAAAAATTAAATTGGGATCTTGAAGGTCGACATCCAGAACTTTGCCATCATGGTAACTGCACAATTTTCCCATCTCATATCGTAATGGGTAGGAGTAGCCCATCTTGCCATAAAAAATTCGAATGCCACCCTCTAATGGCTCTTCTGGGCTTCGACTGATTTTTAAATCAAATGGTAAGGGGATATGGAGGGGGTTGGTTCGTGCATTCATGAATGGAGCGCAGGCTCCAGGGAACTCTGTGTGAATTGTTTCGTTGTCGGGCTCGAAATTTTTTGCTGTGCCACCAAAGTGCTGGGCAGTTTTTGCCTCTTTGGTTAACCGATATTTCTCTTGGTAATAGGTCGAAGCACGTTTTTGAGCAATGTCTAAAAAATATTCTGGAAAATCTGTTTCGACAATTAAGCTTTGTCGGTCCAACGACTGTGGGCGAGAAACCTTCATGGCTTCGCTATATCGCTGGAGGTCGCTTTGCGTCTTTTTAATTAAGTGTTCGAGGTCCTGACCTAATTCTGGATTGTGATATCGTGTGTTCGGTAATAATTGGCGAGCTTTTTGCAGTAATTCTAGTTTCATTGTATAGCGCTTGGGCTCGGCAGCAAAGACGGTCGCTGTGGCCATCAATAAATTAAACTGTTCTTCGGGAAGCAAGCCCAATTGACTCAGATCGTTTTCTTTGACAAATGCTAAGGCTAAAGGACCAAAGGCCTCTTCTTGGCGAAGATTGAGCGTCAAGAGATAGTTGAGATAGGCACGGGCGTCTTCTGGTGTCATGATGGCATCCCCATAAAAGGCTGGCATTCTAAGATAACTCAGTCAGTGGGGCAAGCGTGAAGTCTGATTCTCTACTCATGAAAGCGATGGGATTAATGATTATTCGTGTGTCTTCTAAAAAAACTGTTGTGGGCAACAAATCAGTTGTGTGATGGGATGCAAAATTAAAGAGGGGGCTTCAAATGCGTCATGTATCAGCTAATCAGAAGATGAGTAAGCCATTAGGTTTAGGGGTGTTTCTGGTGTGTCTTTGGTTGGGTGTGGCGGTTGTTCCGGTGGCTGCTGAGGGTGGGACGAATAAGAAATCTCCTGCTAGCTCATCTCAAGAAAATGCGGATTTTTCGACTGGTACTCTTCAACAGCAGATTACCGATTTGGATGGGCAAATTCAAAAATTGCGTGAAAAAAGTTTAGAATTACAAGAAAAGACGCGGGCGAAACTGCAAGCGCAATTGGAGCATTTTAAAAAAGAACGCGACAGCTTGGTCCCTCGCATCGAAAAACTGCGAGATAATAGTGAGCTGGCCTGGCAGGATATTAAGGAAAATATTCAAAAGGTGATCGAAGATTTGAATACGTCAGTTGATACAATACAATAATTATTTCCGAAAGGCTTGTGCTTTTCCTTCAACTTGACCATTCTCCTTCTGCCTCTCATATGATGATCGTTTTATAGACTTTCGCCCTTTTCTTTTAGCACAGGCTTGCATCCGCTTCCCTGCCTTTTTACACTCCATCACGATGAAAGTGTCGGCGCTCGTTCAACAAACAGAACAGGTTTTGGAATGGCATCAATTACTTGATGCGGTAGCCTCTCAAGCTGCTTCAAGCATGGGAGCCGAACTGTGTCATACGCTTCCATTTGCGAGGGATGTTGAAGCAGCACGTGCACATCAACAAGCTACGTTCGAAATATTTCAACAACTTGAGAGTGATTCGCCACTTCCACATTTGAATTTTCCAGATATCCGTCTTCTCCTTGGTCGAGCTGCAAAGGGTGGTTTTTTAGAAGGTCTAGATTTACGGGATATATCCCTTGTGTTGTCTATGAGTCAGGCCACGAAACGCTGGTTAGAGCAACATTGCGAATCCTGCCCCACCGTCAGCACACGGACTGCCCAGCTTGCGGAGCTGACTTGGGTCCTACACACGATTGATCATTGCGTTGACTCTCAGGGCCATTTGCGTGAATCAGCAAGTCCAGCCCTGCAGCAGCTCACCCAAAAAAGTCAGAATCTTCGCCAGACTATGCGTGGGAGTTTAGAACGTCTCGTGTCGTCAGAACAGCACGAAGAACGGTTACAAGGCCAGTATTTTGCTGAACGGGAGAACCGCTATGTCATTCCCGTTAAAGTTGAACGGCAACATGAGGTTGATGGAATTATTCATGATATTTCTAGCAGTGGTGCGACGGTTTTCATCGAACCGCGACACTTGATTGAAGCGAATAACGCGATTAAGTTTGCCGACTTGCAGGTGGCCCAAGAGACACGTCGAATTCTGCAAGATCTTTCCGATACTGTGGCTGAAAATATTGGTCCTCTCCAAGGAAATATTCAACAACTAGCTGAGTTGGACTGTCTCGTCGCGAAAGCAAAGTTCAGTAGGAAAATAGAGGGATACCCCGTTCATTTGAACCAAGATCATCGTATAGAGCTCATCGATGCGAAGCACCCACTCTTGGTGTTATCCAAAGATCATGTCGTCGCCAATACCGTGACTCTCGATCAAGAGATTCATACCCTTATTATTTCTGGGCCGAATGCTGGGGGGAAGACTGTCACCCTCAAATTAGTAGGACTGATAGCCTTAATGGTGAAAGTTGGCCTTCTGCCGCCGTGCGCTCCCGATTCCGAAATGGTCTTTTTTGAACGTATCTATGCTGATATTGGGGATACGCAAGATCTACATAGAGATCTCTCTAGTTTTTCAGGCCATGTTCTTTCGCTCATTGCCTTACTTGAGGATCTGCGATTTCAGAAACAGGGTTCAGCGCATAGGTCTTTGGTGTTGTTGGATGAAGTTGGGAGTTCAACCGATCCCATTGAAGGTGCCGCCTTAGCCGAGGCAATCTTACACCGTTTGAGTGATTTAGGCTGTATCAATATTGTGACCACGCATTATCCTTCACTCAAAACACTGACCTATCGAAATCCGCATGTGCGAAATGCGAGTCAGGAATTTGATCTTGAAAACCTTTCCCCCACCTATCGATTGATTGATGGAATCCCAGGTGGTTCGTCAGCCTTAGATATTGCTAGCCGATTAGGCTTAGAACCAGAAATCCTTGAGGAAGCACGAGGGTTGATTCAACGAGAAGACCAGGATCTTGACTATATCTTTCAACGGTTGCAACAGACGTATTCCCAATTAGAAGAAGAGCGATCGCAGGCCCATCAGCGTCATGAAGAAGCCAAGCGGGTCTTTGACGAAGCCCATGTTCTTCGTGAGCAATTGACGACTCAAACACGTGAGGAGCGGAAGCGACATCGACAGCAATGGCAGCGAGAATTTTCAAAAGCACAACGTCAGGTGGTAGAAATTCTTGAAACACTGAAAAAAGAGAAAAGCCCATCCCGAGTGCAAGCGACACGTCGATCAATGGCTTCTCTCGATCAACATATAAAAGAACAATTGCCAATACCTGAGGTGCTCTCCCTTCGTAATCCCAAGGCAGGGGATCTGGTGGAAATTGATGAGTTCGGCACCGTGGGTATCTTGCAAGATGATCCTGAAGGAAGAAAGCAGGTCTCTATTCGTGTAGGTTCGCAGACTATAAAAATTTCACCTTCAGCCATACGCGTCGTGTCAGCATCTCGTATAAAACCAAAATCCAAATCGAGCACGCGGCATGTTCCTGCTGGTTTTGCTCCTGTATCAGATAACTCTTCAATGAAGACAGGATTCTACCAACAAGAACATGATTTTCGAGGCATACGATTGGAAGATGCCTTAGAGAGGACGACGGCGGCGTTAGATCAAGCCCTTATGGATCAAGCGAAATACGTGAAAATTATACATGGGCAGGGGTCCGGTGCATTAAAAACTGGCATACGAGAGCTTTGCCAATCGTCCCCCTACACTAAAAACTATCGTGCAGGGGATCCGAGTGAGGGTGGCGACGGCGTTACGATCATTGAGCTGCGATAAGCTCAAGTAGTGAGTTATGGGCAGGCTCGCCCCATCTGTTTTTCTCGGAAATGGAAAAGCATGGCGCAGATCACAACCATGTTTAACGTGGTTTCATGTGCCATCCCAAGATTAGTTTTTTTGTCGAGCCAACGCCAGGTTTCAGCTATTCATTGGCCGACTGATCGGTAGAATTCTAGGGCTATTAGGGGCAATTACTGGTCGGGAAGGAATCAGATCTGGAGCGAAAGTTAGATGTCTTTTAAGGTTATTATAATGGCAGGCCGATTCCTCCCTATACTGGCAACTTGAATGGGGCGTACTCGATGCTCGAACTTCTAACGTGGCTGCGGTGAGATCTAGTATCTTTTCTTACGCCGCTTCCAAAGGTTACGACGATCCCGAAGAAACAGAAGCACGACTACTAGTCCAAGGGAGGCAAGCAATAGAAAGTAGATGCTAAGCGATATGAGGACATCCACTATCTTAAATCTTCCTTCTCAGAATTTTCCACCGAGCGATTGTCCATTTTGTCATATAAATTGCTGGAAAGGTGTTAGTCGAGTATGAACGTCTCTAGCTTTGTTCGAAGTCTCGACTGCATGGCTAGGCCTTGGGCTGTAACACACACTACTAATACCTTACGCTCCAGAAAAATGATCTTCGAGAAGATAAAAACTTCATCAAGATAGTGTTTAATGGACTATTTTTTAGTCAGAAAATTAATGTTGAGATGTGTTGAACTTACTTGCTGCGTCTATGCAGCAATACCCCTCGAAAGAACTAGGATGTAGTCTCGTTTTGGATGGCCAAGTCGTACGACACAACCTGAAAGAGCCAATAGCTGGTGGGTACTAGATGAGTCGTAGGTTCCAATAGTGATGCCGGCTTGTAAGTAAGCCTAAATGTGAATTGTCTTTTGTGCGGGAAAGTGGGAAGTGGAGAGAGTTGGAAACTCATTACCGCGAGAGTAGGGGGTTGTCCATTCGACAGCGTCGGTTATGGGCAACCCCTCATGTCCTTGGAATGGCTTTATCTTCAAGAGGATGCACGGGGAAGATTTTTGTTGCGGTGACTAGCTGAATGAGGTTTAAACATCAGTCTTTAGACTGATCATGATGCCGCTGCTTCCATCGATATCCTGCCAGACCAAGTAGTCCAGTTGCCAGGAGGAGAGCTGTGCCAGGTTCCGGGACCGCAGGGACGTTAGCTCTTGTGCCTATTGCTCTACTCACGCCTTCGAAATCTGTGTTATCTGCAGCAAAGCTATACTCCAAAGTGTTCATTGGTGAGGTGGGGATATCTCCTAGATTCCAAAATATTGCCTCTACGAGCACCTCTATTGTTGCAGCAGGGTTGGATGGGTTAGGTGTCGTGAGGGTGAAACCCGTGAAGTCGGCACTGAGAACCTGCGTGATATCATTGAAAGTTAGAGGAAATGGAGGGTTAGCAGGCGATGGAGAGTTGGTGAGTACAAGGTTCAACGCGGTAATTGGTAATAGTGCCATGGTGTCATAGCTAAACGTTCCCGTTAATTCTGCGTCAAACCCACTATCGGCGGTCAGTTCGTAGTTGATGGTATCTGCCTGTGCGAGAGGTAGGGAGAGAGGCATTAAGATGAGGGTCAGGAACCCCATGACCAGTAACGAACGGCTTCTTCGTGGTTGTTTGATCGTGGATTCCATAACTGAGTGGTGGTGTATCATCTGTTTCCCTTTCGTTATATGCGAATAGTTCCTGATTTAATCAAGAGGCGATTTCAGTTTTCAACTCGAGAGGTAAATGTTTTTGGGCCAAGAGTCAGAGCTTAGATGTCCTGCGACATCATTCATATGCGTTTGATTCTAGTATTTTTTCGAGTAGTGAAAACCGTATCATTGAATATGTCTTATGTATAGATTAGTCGATTGAACGATATGATTGTGTTCCTGAATCAGGGGAAATGGGGCAATTCAGTTTGAGAGGGTGGGAATTGCCTAAAACTCATTTCCCCCTTCAATAATTGGAGTTTCTGAAGTGTAGGATTGCCTGCACTAGGGGTTGTAGTCGACGGTTTTTCTGTCGCTAGATCTTGTAGTGGTTACCAGTGGATGTTAAATAGAGCGGCAGGTTCTTTTTGGGGATCGAGACGGATGATGTACTCCGGTCCTACGACGTCGTGCTGATAGTCTTGAATGAGTTCATGGAGGTGATAGGGAGCAGTCATAGGAATACCGAATTCTTCTAGAGGAATCGTGAGCTGGGCTTCCTGTGGATGGTAGGGATCCATGTTGACCGCGAAGAGGAGAATATTCATTTGGTCTGGAGTCATCTTGCCATAGAACAAAATGTGTTCATTATCGGATTCGTAAAATTTCAGATTAGTAAAGGCCTGTAAGGCAAGATTGTCCCGTCGGATTTGATTGATACGAGTGATATAGTCTCGAATATTTCCGGGACGATTCCAGTCCCAATGGTGGATTTCATATTTTTCAGAATTCTGATATTCCTCGGTTCCTGGAATAGCCTCGTTTTCACAGAGTTCATAGCTGTTATAGATGCCATAGGTGGTTGATAATGTTGCCGCTAGGAAGAAACGAAATTTAAACGCTGGGCGTCCGGCCTGTTGGAGAATCGGTGGGAGAATGTCAGGCGTGGTAGGAAAAAAATTCGGGCGGAAATATTCTTTCATTTCAGATTGCGTGAGTTCAGTGAGATATTCCGTCATTTCTTGCTTGGAATTTCGCCAGGTGAAATAGGTGTAGGACTGTGTAAAGCCGGATTTGGCTAAGACCTGCATCATTTTGGGTTTGGTAAAGGCCTCGGCTAAAAAAAGAACATCAGGGTGTTCTTGTTGAATTTCGCTGATCAGCCATTCCCAGAAGATCACCGGTTTTGTATGAGGATTGTCCACACGAAAAATTTTGACGCCATGTTCTATCCAGAAGAGCAGCACACGTTTCATCTCTTGCCAGATCTCTTGCCAGTCTTTTGAATAAAAATCGAACGCATAGATATCTTCATATTTTTTAGGCGGGTTTTCCGCGTATTTAATCGTGCCATCAGGCCGTTGTTTGAACCACGTAGGATGTTGTGTGACGTATGGATGGTCAGGGGTGGCATTGATGGCAAAGTCCAATGCGATTTCCATCCCGTGATTGCGCACGGCTTGTTGGAAACTCTCGAATTCCTGCAGTGTACCTAAAGCAGGTTCAATCGCATCATGGCCTCCATGTTGGCTGCCGATGGCCCAGGGACTTCCTGGGTCCCCAGGGGTGGCCTGTAGGCTGTTATTGCGGCCTTTTCGATTGGTTTCGCCGATGGGATGAATTGGGGCGAGATATAGCACGTCAAACCCCATATCTCGAATAACTGGAAGCCGTGTTTCACAATCTCTAAAGGTTCCTCCTTTACCTTCTGTTGTGCCTTCCGAACGGGGAAAGATTTCATACCAAGCCCCATAACATGCTCGGTCTCGATCCACGATCACTTCTAGTTCTTGTTTATACAATGTCCATGCGGCGCGGTGTTCATGCTGGTCCATGAGTATGCCAAGTTGAGGGTTTAATGCGATGGCAATCCGGCTCTCTTGATCGTGAGCCTGGTTCCATTTGCTCAGCCATGTGGTTAGCGTTGTCCGATCCGAACCCTTGGATAAGGAGAGGGCTTCTGTCAATTGCGCATGTCCCTCTAGCAATTCACTGGTCATATCCGGAAGAACACCATGCTTTTTCTCAAGTTCAATTTTCCATGTTTCATATGTTTTGACGTAGGCCCCAACGGTGAAGGCATAACGAGTGTTTGCTGTCAATGGAAATGAACCGGCCCATTGATCATTGTCTACATGATGCATGGGTGTTTCTTGCCAAGTTTTCTCATCGAAAATTTTGTATTGAAGCTTGGCCGCAATGGTGTCATGACCTTCTTTGAAAATATCGGCCGTGACTTCAAGCATTTCGCCGACGATTCGTTTGACCGGATAGCGCCCTCCATCGAGCTCTGGCTGGACATGTTCAATGACGATTGTTTGAAGTGTTTTCGGCATTTTTGCCATGGATAGCTCCTTTATGAATTCACAGCTTTTTTAGAATTTAACTAAAATTCCGAGTTTTTCACCGTTTAAGGCTTGGTTCATTCGTCTTGTTGAGACAAATGCCTATAAGAACTGTTAATCATTGATAGCGTCTATTTGATGTTTAATGCTTGAACGATCATACCGCAATTCTGCGCGCATGCAAGAAATTCTCGTTCATCCGGGCATGCAGCAGGATCTCCAGATGCACAAAAATTACGCAATACATTCTATCAGGGATATGTAAAAAAGAGAGTCTTGGAGCATTGGCATCTATTCGTTCCATGATTCTATCTGTGATCTGTTGATGGGTTTGTGCCATGGACAGATTTCTCACCAGATTGTGTGAACGAAAATCGGTTCTCATTTGTTTACTCTCATATTCATTTTAGATTGATTGTTATGCTTGACGGATTGTTGCTGTTTAGTGTGTTGGATGTTTGGCGGATTCTTTTGCCATTGGGATTATCGATCCTGTGTTTTGGGACGTTTTTGTTTCAACGCTTGATAGGAGAAACTCAGGATACTGGGCTGAGTCAATTCCTCTGCCTAGTAACGTACCGTTTAACGGTAGCTATGGCTGTCATTTTGGCTGTGATCGGAATTCTTGTTCCCTGGGTTTTGAACTATCCACTTCCTGAGAAGCATGTCGCGGATGGCCCGTGGTGCTATGAGGAGATTCTCGGATATTTGATAGGATTGTTTATCCTTTGGCGGCTGCATCAACAAGTTCGTCAGCGGCAGATTCCGAGCGTCATGCTTATGGCTCTAGCCATGATTTTCTTCATGGGGGCTGCCTTGTTCTGGATTGAACGTTGGGATGTCATGGCTAACGTGGGTCAAGTGTCTGCTGGATGGTTGTTAGGAAGTTCGGCGGAATGGGAATGGTCCCGACTCATTCCTAAGGTTTTCCACCTTCTTTTCTCAGCGATGGTGACAGGTGGGATGGTTATTGCCTTGTTGGGATTACTTGGGTCGTTGACTCCGAGGGCGGCGCAAAGCCAGAAGGAAGCAGAATTACGGAAAAGTTTGCCGGATCTCATTCGATATGGGATGGGATGGATATTATCTGGGCTGGTTCCTCAAATGCTGATTGGGCCCTGGTTATATTTGCTCTTACAGAGCCGGCCTCAAGCGGCGCTGATTGAAGGGACGACCTTGACGTCGCTCATCTTTTTTGTGAGTCTAACTGCGGCTTTATTAGCTTTAGTTTTACTGAATGCCTCATTTATGGCGCCCCACGTCAATGGTTTGGTCTGGGGTGGTCTTGTCAATGTCGCGATGACTCTTGTGATGATGGGAATTGTTCGATATGAGGCATTTGGAGCGACTCTATTTTCTCATAATATTCCGTTCGCCATGTCTGAGTTATCAGGGTGGCATGTCTTGTCGGTGTTTTTGTTGATGGGGTTACTGGCCGTCGTCTTGTTTCGTTGGTGTGTGGGGCCTGCTCTCTTGATTTTTCACGCGACTTTGCCGACACCACAACTAGACAAAACGTCAGGAGGCCACTAAGGTATGGATATGCATATATCAGAAGTATTGGGACATCATAATCCTGCGATTAGCTTTGAATTTTTCCCCCCTAAAACTGAACGAGCCTCTGAGGAGCTTTTTACTTCCATTTCTGCCTTAATGCCGCTGAAGCCCGCCTATGTGAGTGTGACATATGGTGCAGGTGGGACGACCCGTGAGCGCACGCATGATTTGGTGGTAAAGCTTCAGCAGGAAACTGATTTGACGATCGTTTCACATTTAACCTGTGTTGGGTCTGTGCGTGATGAGATTCATCAAATATTAGACAAGTATCAGGAAAACGGCATTCATAATATTATGGCCCTTCGAGGAGATCCTCCTCAAGGTGCCAGTGCCGTTGAAATTCCAAAAGACGGGTTTCCATTTGCTCTAGATTTAGTCGAATTTATCAAACGACAATTCCCCACGATGGGTGTTGGTGTCGCGGGATTTCCTGAGGGACATCCTGGCACACCGAATCGTTTGATTGAAATGGATCACCTTAAGCGAAAAGTTGATGCCGGCGCCGATTATATTTGCACGCAGCTATTTTTTGATAATCGGGACTTTTATGATTTTTGTGAACGGTGTGAGGTCGCTGGTATTAAAATTCCTATCATCGCGGGAATCATGCCTATTGGTTCACGAAAAGGGATGGCGCGAATGTCGGAATTGGCCTTAGGCGCGCGTTTCCCGGCCAAGTTGTTGCGGGCCATGGAGCGAGCTGAAAATGATACTGGTGCCGAAAATGTTGGCATTCAATGGGCAACGGAACAAGTCAGAGATTTGATTGACAATAAGGTGAAAGGGATCCATTTTTACACGTTGAATAAGTCCAAGGCGACTCTCAAGATTTATGAATCTTTAGGAGTGCAGAGTTCAGAAGGTTTGCAGCAGATTGTTGGTTGATTGTTCATTCTTGGCCCTATTGTTTTTTCCCTAAGATTTCCCGCCATCTTCTCTCATTTTTCACTTCTTGGTCTTGCCTTAGGTTGTTTGTGAGGTGGACGAGTATTGGTTTCGGCTAATTTCCACATAAAAACGGAATTATATATTTTCTTCTCTGGTAGGTCTTGGGTATGATGGTTGGTTTCTGAAGGAGGCATGTTTATGAGTCATAACGCAGGTTTTCAAGCGACATTAGATTTAGATGGTCGCCAATGTTTAGTGATCGGTGGTGACGAAGAGGCCGTGGATAAAATTACACGTCTTTTGGATGCTGGGGCTAAAATTACGGTGGTGCATCCCACATTGCATGTGGATTTGCGAAAACTTACAGCTTCAGGAAAAATCATTCATCGTGGACGAAGCTTTCGTTCAGGGGATGCTCAGGATTGTGTGTTAGTGTTGAATGTGCTGAAAGATGATTTGGCCTTGGCAAAATCCTTGTATGATATAGCCAAGACGGAACGTTTTCTCGTGTGGTCGATTGACCAAGCTGAATATTCCACCCTTCTTATGCCAGCATTGCTCAAGCGTGGGCCCTTGCGGATGGCCATTAGTACCAGTGGAACGGCGCCGGCACTCGCCCGGGCTCTTCGTGAAAACCTCGAGGAGGTTTTTGATGAAGAGTTTGATCAATTCTTGGATTGGTTAGGCGCGTTACGAGATGAATTGAAGAAAACGGAATCTAGTGATCGTCGTCGGCGTGAACGCTTACTTGATGCCGTCGATGGATTTGCTTTGGCTGGGACTCTCCAGTATCCCAATTCCTGGAAGCTGTCTGATGAGCCGGAGTTAGATCAAGTTGGAAAGGAAGGTGGCTGATGGTCTTACTGGAGTTTAGTATGTCTCCTCTTGGAAAAGGGGAAAGTGTGAGTAAGTATGTCTCACGTTCATTAGATATTATTGATAAAAGCGGAGTTGATTATCGATTAAATCCTATGGGCACCGTGCTTGAAGGTGAATGGGACGAGGTCATAGGTGTCGTGAAGCAATGTTATGAACGGATGAAGGAAGACTGCCCTCGTATTTCTTGTGTGATGAAAGTTGATTATCGTGAAGGGCACGCAGGGCGGCTGACTGGTAAAGTGGCGGCGGTTGAAAAGCAATTGAATCGGACCTTGAAAACATCCTAAGTCAGAGTGCGTCTGTTGGTTCGTAGGTTTTTCGTGGTGCTGTTGGGTCGGACCTTTCGTTATCAGTGGTCTTAGCGAAGAATCAATCTATGACTGATGGAAGATACGTACGGTTGGCTTTTCCTCCGATTCCACAGAGAATTTCATAAGGAATCGTATCGAGCCACGTAGCATGATCCTGCGCAGTAATTACATTTCCCCCTTGTCTGCCTAAGAGCACCACTTCTTCTCCGATGGTTGGGTGTGGAATGTCAGTGACATCCACCATCATCATATCCATACAAATTTTTCCTATGATGGGTGCAGCGGTTCCTTGGATGAGCACATGTCCATGGCCAGTGAGACCACGTGGGAAGCCGTGGGTATACCCGACTGGTAAAATCGCGATCTGTGATAGCCTCCTTGTCCGAAAGAGAGCGTTATACCCGACCACTTCGCCTGATTCCAGCGAGCGAAGATGTGCGATATAACTTTTCGCTTCCATGACCGGTGACAAGGGGATGAGAGGGGGATCGTGGTCGGCTCTTGGTGCATAGCCATAGAGCATAATGCCAGGGCGAACCAAGTCAAGATGGGAGGTTGGATGAAACAGTATTCCTGCACTATTGGCCATATGATAGAGAGGAACCGAGATTCCTTGCTTCTTGATTTGCTGGATACATGTTTGAAATTGGTGAAGCTGCTGATTGGTCAGATGTGGATCAGGGTTATCGGCATCAGCAAAATGTGTGAGGAGGCCTTGCAGGTTAACCCCCGATGTGGGGGAAAGAAGGGAAGGGATTAATGCCAGAGCTTCTTTGGCCTCAAAGCCTAATCGGTGTAAGCCGGTATCGATTTTCAGATGAATGGAGAATGGTCGTTTATTCAAAGGGAGCTGGGCGAGAAGTTGATCAAGGATGGTGGGATGGGAAATGACAGGCGTTAAATCAAAGTGAATGATGTCGTGGAGATGATCTCCCAAAAGCGGGCCCATAATAATGATAGGGTGATGAATCTGATGTTCCCGTAAGAGGATACCCTCCGAGACTGATGCGACACCGAACCCAAAGATGTTCAATGAGGCTAATGCTTGTGCAATGGGACCGGCGCCGTGGCCATAGGCGTCGGCTTTAATGATTGGCAGAATTTTTGTGTTTGGCGAAAGGAATTGCCGAATATGCTGGAAGTTGGATTTGAGGGTTTCAAGATGAATCGAAACAGTGAGAGGCGATCGAGGGTCAGTAGGGCGCAGAGATGAAGAAGAAGGGGAGTCAGTCACAGGTAGATCTCAGATCGAAAGAATTTCCTCCTCCTTCTTCTTAATCAGTTCATCGACCGTATGAATGAATTTATCGGTAAGTTTTTGATTTTCACTTTCTAAATGACGAAGCTCATCTTCGGTCAGGGTACTGTCCTTTTGCCTCTGCTTCAATTCGTCGTTGCCATCTCGGCGAAAGCCCCGAATTTGTACTTTCGTTTCTTCTCCGTATTTTTTACTGAGTTTGACCAGATCTTTGCGACGTTCTTCGCTGAGAGGAGGAATAGGAAGGCGTATCAACTTGCCATCATTTGATGGGCTTAGCCCGAGATCTGAGCTGATGATGGCACGTTCAATGTCTTTAATGTGCGCCACATCCCATGGCTGAATGGTTATGAGGCGGCTTTCGGGAATGCCCAAGTTTGACACTTGTTTCAGGGCGGTCAGTGTGCCGTAATAGTCAATCTTAATATGATCGAGTATGCCCAAGGATGCCCGTCCTGTTCGAAGGGCAGTAAATTCTCTTTTGATGTGCTCAATAGCACCTTCCATAAGTTGATTGACTTTTTGAATGGTTGGATCGCTCATGTTCGGTTCCTCTATTCGTTGAGGCAAGAGTCCTTCGAAACCATTGTGCCAATGGACTGCCCTTCCAATATTTTCCTGATGTTGCCTGAAGAGGTCAAATTAAACACAATAATAGGAAGATCGTTATCCATGCATAGCGTGATCGCCGTGGCATCCATTACTTTTAGGCTTTTATTCAGAATAGATAAGAAAGGCAATTCCGTGAACAGTTTTGCTGTTGGGGTGGTGACGGGGTCAGCGTCGTAAATTCCATCAACCTTTGTGCCCTTCATAATCACATCGGCTCCAATTTCCATAGCACGAAGAGCGGCTGCGGTATCAGTGGTGAAATAGGGATTTCCTGTGCCAGCAGCAAATATCACGACTCGTTTTTTTTCCAGATGTCGGATAGCCCGACGGCGGATATAGCCCTCTGATAATTGACGCATTTCAATGGCTGACAGGACTCGTGTCTGGATTTCTCTTTTCTCGAGGACATTTTGCAGGGCGAGGGCATTCAACATGGTGGCGAGCATGCCCATATAATCAGCTGAGGCTCTCTCCATGCCTAATGCACTGGCGGCAAGACCACGAAAAATGTTTCCTCCACCAATGACAATAGCCATCTCGACCTTCATGGTCATGACGTCGGCTATCTCATTCGCGAGGTTTTCAAGGATGGATGGTTGAATGCCGTATCCTTGATCGCCGGCTAGCATTTCTCCGCTTATTTTTAAGAGGACTCGGCGGTATTTGGGCGGCATTAGTCTTGGCCAAGCTGATAGCGTACGAATCGGCTAATAGAGATATTTTCGCCTAACTTCAAAACTTTTTGAGAAACCAGGTCTTGAATAGTCATTTTAGGATCTTTAATAAAGGATTGTTCCAGCAAACATTGCACTTGATAAAATTTTTCGAGTTTGCCTGTCACAATCTTATCCCAGGCGGCTTCCGGCTTGCCGGATTCTTTGACTTGTGCCAGAAAAATATTTTTTTCTCGTTGAATCAAATCCTCAGGAATATCTTCTCGTTTCACAAAGGCAGGCTCAGAAGCGGCTATTTGCATTCCAACTTCTTTGACAAAGGATTGAAATTCTTCATTGCGTGCAACGAAGTCTGTCTCACAATTCACTTCTAGGAGTACGCCGATTTTTGATCCGGCATGGATATACGAAGAGATAAGTCCCTCTTTGGTTTCCCTTCCAGACTTTTTCTGTGCAGCGGCCAGCCCTTTTTGTCGCAACAAGTCAATGGCTTTTTCAATATCACTTCCCGTATCTTGTAAGGCTTTTTGACAATCAAGAATTCCTGCCCCGGTTTTTCCACGCAATTCTTTGACCAAGGCGCTCAAGCTGGACATACGCGTACTCCCTAAAAAAGTGTTATGAATAGATGCGCAAACGATAAATCCACAACCCTTAGACGGGTTGTGGATTTTCTGAGGCGATGATTTTTGAAGGTCCAGATCCTGGTGTTTCAGGAAGGAATCCGTCTCGATCGGCAGCTGATTCTTTGCGCTTCTGACGTAACTCGGTTCCTTCAATACAGGCATCCGCAATTTGTGACGTAAACAATCTGAGTGATCGTATTGCGTCATCATTCCCAGGAATCGGGAAGTCAACACCTTCAGGGTCACAATTTGTATCGACGAGGGCAATGACAGGGATGCCCAAGCGATTAGCCTCTTTGACGGTGATATGCTGTATACGTGTATCTAAGATGTAAATGCAGCCAGGGATATCTTTCATGTCCTTAATGCCACTGAGATACTTTTCTAGTTTGGCCTGCTCCTTCTTCATCTTCACAATTTCTTTCTTTTTGAGCCGCTCGTAGGTTCCGTCAGTTTCTGCGGCTTCCAACTTTTTGAGTTGGGTAATACTCCGTCGAAGAGTTTGAAAGTTTGTGAGCATGCCCCCTAGCCATCGTTGGTTGACGAAATACATGCCTGAACGGTTGGCTTCTTCCTCGACAATGCTCATGGCCTGCCGTTTGGTTCCAACAAACAAGACTGATTCACCAGCAGCAACGGTATCTCGTGTAAATTCGTAGGCCTTCTGGAAGCATTGCAATGTGATTTGCAGGTCAATAATATAGATGCCGTTTTTTTCACCAAAAATATACCGCTTCATCTTTGGGTTCCATCGATTGGTTTGATGCCCAAAGTGAACTCCAGCTTCCAATAACGATTTAATCGTGACCATAGCGGACCTTCCCACCCCCTTTCGGGAAAATATGGATTAACACAAAATTGTACGAACTAAATGCTGTATTGAATTTTTCGATTGAGTTTGTTTGTTCAAATGGGACCGGCAGGAGACAATAATAAGGAGCGATTGTCTAGGCAGGCAGGTTATTCCAAGTGAAGAGTCATTCATGAAAAATACATAAACTATTCGGATGCACCGAAACCAACCAATCTTAGCATACGTGAAAAATACAATTCAAGCGCATTCCTCGTTCTCGCCGCCTTGAATCCGACTCATTTTCTTTTCCTTTCCGTAGAACGCGGCGCGAAAAATGGGGACTGCCTTGCGGGATCTCGTCTTTTGACTCTATGAGACCTCAGGGCTATAGTCAATGCGGTTTCCGTCATTTTTTCTGTGATAAAGGAGTCTCTGAGATGGTTGAAGTCCCTTTAAAGCTCTACATACTAGGTTTGTTAAAACAAGCAAAAGCTCAGGCCCGCTACATGGCTAACTTGTCTTCGAGCCAGAAAAATCAAGCACTTCAAGCTATGGCTGATGCCTTACTTGCCCAATCGTCAGATATTCTTGAGGCCAATGAACAAGATCTCAAATTAATACCGAATGATGAAGGACAGCAGGCGCATAGACAAGCTGCGGAGCGGATTCGAATCAATAAAGATGATATCCAGCGGATGGCCGAGACGTTGCTTGATTTCCTCGCCTATCCAGATCCAGTCGGAGAGATGAGTCAGGCCTGGATGACCCCAGATGGTATGCATGTGCATACCGTACGTGCTCCTATTGGCGTATTGGGCGTGATTTCAGATATGGGACCTTCAATGACTGTTGAATCATTTGGAATGTGTGTAAAAACAAATAATGTGTGTATTTATCGAGGTGGGGCTGAGTGGTTAAACACTAATGGAGCGTTGTTTCGCTGTTTGAAGGACGCAGCAGGGAAGCATGGTGTCCCAGATGGTGCTTTAGTGTTTATCGACCGTGGGGCGCCTGAGGCCGCATTGGAAATGGCGCGACAGCCTCAATATGTTCAGGCAGTCATTCCACGTGGTAGAGCAGGCTTGCGAAATGGGATTGTGGAACATGCTCGAGTCCCGGTGATTGGATTTGATGGCGGATTGTGCCATGTCTATGTTGATCAGGATGCCGATATTCCCCTTGCGCAAACAATCGTGGTGAACGCAAAAGTCCAGTCACCAACAGCTGCCAATGCTATGGATACGGTTCTGGTGCACCGGAAAGTATCACGGCATATCTTGCCTGGACTGACTCGTCGTCTCCTTCAGGAATATCGTGTTGTGCTGAATGGATGTCCAAAAACCGTATCAATGTTGGGTGTGCTCGAAATGACTGGGCATTTGGGGATTAAGGATGCAGAAGAAGCTGATTGGGATAAAAAATTTCAGTCACTGGCGATGAATATTAAAGTGGTGCAAGATCGACAAGAAGCCCTAGATCATATTGCCAAATATGCTCCAGGACACACAGATACAATCGTGACGCGAGATTATAATTTTGCCATGCAGTTTGCTCGTGAGGTGGATTCAAGTGCCGTCTTAATTAATGCATCGACTCGGCTCCATGGTGGAGAACAATTTGGTTTGGGACCTGAACTTGCTACGAATAGTCGACGTTTACATTCTCGTGGGCCTCTGACATTGGCAAAACTCACGATTGAAAAATACCTGGTTTTGGGGACAGGGCAACTTCAGCAGCCGCATCCAGTTCCGACGGCTTACGAAGATGCCATGATGTTATCTTCGAAGTTTTAACGAAGATATTTTTGTTGCTCTGAGTCGCTCGCTACAAACAATTTCGTAATGGAAAATGGAGGGACAACCCCCCCGTGGCTAGAAGCGGAACTCGTCCGCTATTTGCAATCTTGGGGGCTACAAGAATTTCATGATGAAGCTTCCTATTATGATTGGCAACGCGAGAACTTGTCTTCTCAAGACTTGCAAAAGTTGCAGTCCTTGGTCGAACAGCGACAAGGTGGTGAAAATGAAGAAGCCGATACTGCATTCTATGATTCGCTAGCCATTCCTCCTTTTCTTTCTATCCTGTATTCCCAACGTTTCGACTATTTTCGACAAATTGCCTTGCTTCTTTGTCCTCGACTTTCCCCAGCAGAGCAGATTCTGGACTTTGGGTGTGGCGTGGGAATTTTAACCTGTTTTTTAGCCCAGCAATATCCAGAGATACAATTTGTGGGGATGGATCGATCCTCTCGGTCGATTGACGTCGCACGGGGCGAAGCGCACAAGCGACAACTTTCTAATGTTCAGTTTCGCATAGGCCATGACCATCATGCTCCTGTTTCCTATGACTGTATTCTTTCGACACAAGTGTTGCTGCAGTCCGAGCGAGAGCCAGGTCTACCTAGTCAAGATTGGCGGAGCTTTGAGCGCAGCAATGATCTTTTTCGCCAAGAAAAACTTGAAAACCAGACGGGCCTCAACCAGCGTTTAGACAGCTTGGCAAGGATGTTGTCACCTCATGGACGATTGATATGTTTTGAAAAAACATGGAATCTTGGTCGGCGAATATTTTTTCAGCGAGCCTTGAGCCGGCAAGGTTTTTCCCCAGTCTCTAATCCTGTTCCGTGTTCTTATCAGGAGTTGGGCGAGCCACGGATTGATGGCCCAATGTATGAGCTCTCTCGGATCTCAGTCACGAAAAAGTCTGCATGGAATGAAGGACCGTTTTATGGAGGAGGCGAGACGCTGTATCGTTGTGTCGGTGCCATAGCGGAGCGCATGGGTATGGAGCTGAGAGTCAGCCAATCTCAGGAGAAGGTCAGTGGCCAACATGACACGGTTGGACCATGGTCGGTTCAGTTTGGGGTTTGGGAAGAAGTGCTTGCGTGGGGTTTATGTGAAACGGAATCAGGGTTTAGGGGATTGCTAATTGCAAGTGAAGGAGAAAAGGAAATGATTTTTTCATTGCTGAGGGAAGCGAAATCTCTGAGAGATTCCGATTTCGCGGACTTACTGCAACATTGTTGGGGCAACGTTAGAGATGTCCCTCAGAATGATTCCATTCCAGGTTATGAAAATCACCTTTCTTCGGCGCAGGATATCTATCAAGCACTCCCAAGCAAAATGGTTCAACAGGAATCAACATTTGCAGATGGGGAGGGGAAGGAAATGCATATCGAGATTGGAACGACGAAGACGTTGTTCTATCTCTATTGGGCTAATACGTTTGACCAGCGACAGCTCTTGCTCATGGATGAACATGGCGGAGAGATTTTACGCGAATACTATCAAGAGTCCCTTGAGGAAGCTCGAAATACTTCAGGGGAAGCCTCCGGCTCTTCATGACATTGCCAAACGGCTACACGTGTTGAGGGACTAAAAGTTGAAACAGACGATGTTGGGTTTTGGCATAGCAGGTAATAGTGCTGTAGATTGTTCGTTGGAGTGTTGGAGAAAGACTGCTCCATTGTGGTGAAAGACCTATCGTGAGAATTCTGCCATTATCCTGAATGCTGGTGATCGTTCCCATCTCTAAATAGGCTAGAAGCCTATCCCCATCAGATTTTCCTACGCAAGTTTTTCCCGATGATGCTGTGACCGTCGTCGATTGCTGAGGGTATTTAATCGAGACGGTTCCAGCCCAGAGAAATATTCCTAAGAGAAAAAGCGAAATAGTCCTCATAAAGCCTCCTTAATCCTGATGGAAGTTTGGAGGAGGCTCAAAGTGACCGTAAATACCTCGAATGGAGTGGGGGGGATTACGAAATACGACAAATTTGTGATTGTTGCGATATTTTCTATTATGTACGAAAGACACACGGCCAAATTCGTCAAGTAACTGAAGCTGCGAGTGCTTTTCTTTCCTCTATGTTTCTTAAGATGACACGAGTCATTTCCGACAAGTTAAAAGAGACTACGAGAAACTATCGTGGGTTATGGTGTCTCTGCATTCACAGAGTTTTTCAGGTATTTATCAAAATAATGATTTCAGTCACGTGTGGTGTGTGGAGAGATTCCTCGCGGAATCAGGAGAGGGAGTGCTGAGTGGCAGTTGAACCATTCGTGTTGTGGGTTTTGATCGGCACCTGCGTTTTGCATTGGTGTACCGTCACCATCTTAATTCGGCGAGTACGCGAAACGGAGAAACCGTTCGCTTGGAATCTTCTAGGTTTAGCCGTCAGTGTTCTTGCCATGCAGCAGTCCTATGGACTGTATATTCAGTATGTTGATATCGCTCCACCTGCGCTGAATGTGTTCGAGGAAATTCTGGGTTTGCTCGTCGCAGGTTTGATTTTAAGTGGGATTGTCAATTTGTCACCCATTTTGAACATTTTGAAGCGCAATAAAGAGTTATTGGAGGTGATCGATGAACGTAACGTCATCATTTGCCAATTTCATGATCGGATTTTCAGGAATTTGAGGCAAGTGCAAATGGCTCTGGAAGTGGGGAAACCTACAAATTTTATCATTGAACAAGTCGCTGAGATGGCCAAAATGATGAAGGTGTTTTTGGAGGACCTCAAGGCAGGAGTCTTGTTAGGAAGTAAGTTTGAGGTAGCGCTAAAAACACTCGTTGATGATATGAGCAAAGAAGGATCTTTCCCAATTATCATTCAAGTAGACCCTTTGGTCGAGGACTCAATTTCCTATGATCAGGGTGCTGAACTGTTACATATTTTGCGTGAGGCACTCAATAATTGCATTCAATATTCTCAAGCCAAAACGGGAAAAGTTCTTGTGAAGGTGACGGAATCCCAAATAATGTTTGAAGTATCTGATAATGGAAAGGGTTTTGAGTGTGACCTTGTGGCCGCACAGGGGCATGGATTAGGAAACATGGCTTTTCGAGCCAAAGAAATTGGTGCGAGCCTGAAGGTTCAGAGTCAACCGAAAAAGGGGACAACAATTTTGGTTGAGGTTCCTCGAAGAGTAGGAGTATCGGAAAGTCAGGACGCTCTTTCCTCAGACAAAGCATTCCCAGAGAAGGTTTCTGTTGGCTGAAATAAGCAGGAATCTACTCTCTCGGAGGAAAGAATCTTACCGTTGAGTGGAATTCAGTCTGTAAAGAGGTTGGTGAGAAGAGGCGTGAAAATGGTGAGTAGACTTAAAGAAAGACACTGGTGGCGGTGGAGGGTCTCGAACCCCCGGCCCGCGGCTTATGAGTCCGCTGCTCTACCACCTGAGCTACACCGCCAATATGTCTTGAATCGTATTGAATGCAATATTGTCAAAAAACTGTGCGGAGAATCTATAACATAGGTCGAGAACATCCGACAATTCATTTTCTCACAACTCTGCTGGTTATTTAACTGGGTCTATATATTTTTCTGTTTTAAAACACCAAAATGACTGATTCCTCAGAATCAATCTTAAAACAATCGATCCTTGTTGGCCGGCAGGCCATCTTTGACCGCCAGATGGAGGTCTTTGGGTATGAATTGCTCTATCGGGATGGCACGGGTAATTGCGCCAATATCATGGATGGGGACGAAGCAACCGCCAAAGTTATGGTGAATACGTTTTTAGAGATAGGGATTGACAACATAGCCGGGAATGCTCAAGCCTTCTTCAATCTCACGGCAACCTTTTTTATGAGTCGACAATATGAGGCTTTTCCTACGAAAAATGTGATCCTCGAAGTCCTAGAATCGATTGAGCCCACACCATTAGTCTTGGAAGCCCTTTCCAAAGCTAAGCAAGATGGCTACCAAATAGCCTTAGATGATTTTGTGTTGCGTGAATCGCATCGTGCCCTTATGGATTATGCCGATATTGTCAAAGTGGATGTCTTGGCATTAACGCATGAGGAATTGAAGCAACAGGTCGAGATGTTTCAAGCGTATCCTGTTCGTTTACTGGCTGAGAAGGTGGAAGATCAGGAAATGTATGATCAGTGTTTGACCTTAGGGTTTGAATATTTTCAAGGATACTTTTTTTGTAAGCCTCAGATCATAGAAGGAGTTAGTCTTTCAGGAAATCGGATGGCGGTAGTGCTTCTTCTTGCCAAATTGCAAGATCCACAAATTGATCTACATGAACTGAATGATCTGGTAAGAAATGACGTGGCATTGAGCGTAAAGCTCTTACGGTATGTGAATTCTGCAGCCGTTGGCTTGCCCCGTGCAGTGGATTCCATTTCGCAAGCGATTGGGCTTGTTGGGACCGATCGGATGCGACAATGGGCTACCGTGTTGGCACTATCACAGACAGGTAACAAGCCCTCAGAGCTCATGAGGATTGCACTTATTCGAGCACATATGTGTGAAGCGCTTTGTCCATTGTATGACGTGGCTCCAGGTTCGGGTTTTACCGTTGGGTTATTTTCAATATTAGATGCCTATTTGGATTGTGAGATGCACAACCTTTTAGCAGAACTTCCGCTTTCACCAGAAATTCTGGATGCCTTACTCAACAAGAAGGGCGTGTTCGGGACGATCTTAGAAGGAATCCTCGCGTATGAACAGGGAGAGTGGAGTCTACTGGATAATCAACTGATTGATGATGGACAAGTCCATTCTTTGTATTGGGAGAGTGTTGAATGGGCAAATGATGTGTTAGAAACTATTATCCGCAAATAAAATGCTGTTGTTGGTGAATGCTCATTCATCATTCCTGAATTCTGCATTTTCAAGGGTTATCCTCTGCGTTTATTGTCTTGCTCCCCGATAAAGGAGTTGATAACACCAAAACCTTCCTCGCCTAGCTCAACAGGTTTTTCTTCTTCTTCAGTCGCAATTTGGTCATCGGCGAGTTTCGGCATGATTTTGGCGGAGATCTCGTCTTCTAAGGCTTCTTCAGATAGATCCATGTCATTCATGAGAGCATGTAAGCGTTGAAATGCGAGGATTGAACGAGCATGGGATGCCCAAGAACCAGAGAATTCCGTATCGTTGATCTTGGTGATGCTTGTCCAGAATTTAGATTCTTCAGGTTCAGTCATTATACCGCTGACAAACGCTTCCAATTTGCCCATTAACAGTTCTTCGGTCTTTTCTAAGCCATCATAATCAACAAGGGATCGTTCAATTGGGCGTTTCGCTAATGTACTAAAGGTTTCCCGCCATAGATCCAAAGGTTGCGTTGCTTCATTCGATGGAGAAGCCGTGTCTTGGTATCCTTGCATAATTGTTAGGAATTGTTCGAGAGCTTTCACTTTTCTGCCCGCAAGACTTCCTAGAGGGATCCCCCAGACATGAGCAATTTCATGATCTTTCAGGGAGGATGTGCCTGCTGTCACGAATTCTTGTTCGGATATTTTTTTGCGGCGGCGAAAGATTGCTCTTCTTCGTAATAACGCTTGAAACTCTAAAAGTAATCGCTGGGTCTGATAGTCCTTTTGAGGGATTTCCTCATGGTCCCAGGCTCGGTCCAATTTACGAATTTCCTGACGGAGAAGGATCGAGGGCGCTTGGCTTCGTGCTGTCTGAATAGTCTCCTCCGTGGCATTGAAACTCTCAAGGAGCATGTGTTCGACAATACGAATTTTTCGATCGATGAGAGCAAGTGTTTCTTTCAGAAACTCGACATGCATGCCAGGCCGTTCCCGCTTTTGCCGGTAGTAGCCTTTATATTGATTTGAACGTGATGTCACGTTTTGAACAGCTTCTAGAGAAATGCTTTTCTCTAGCGGCTGATTGCCAGCCATGAAACGCGAGTCAGGTTGGTCCGTTGCCATGTAATCAATCTCGTCTTGAGTCACATCGATATATTGCAGTAAAAGAAGCTGTAACATGGTTCGGCTTTGGACCGGCATGGTTTTCAGCGCCGTTTCGATATGTTCAAATTCAATGCAGATAGACATGAATGATTCCTCGGTTAATAGGGGAGTCTACGATGATGAATTCGCTTCACCCATTGATTCTAAATAGGTAGCGGCATGCTCTCGAAGTTGCTGGACGGTTCCACTGGCATAGAGTTCTCTTGGTACCGGCACTCTGACCAATTCTGAAACGTTGGCTCCACGTTCAGCGGCCCAATCTTCGTCGACATATAACGTCACGGCGCCGTCGGGTTCCCGACGAACGAATAAAATATTTTGTTCTTCATCCATGAGTTTAATCCTTGAAAACTAGTAAGAAATCATGGGTTTGTGATAGCACACCGCTTGAAGAGCTGTCAAAAGATCACCAAGTTAGGTGAACTGATCCTAGGGACTCTTGACCATAACCCAAAAGGAGGGGGGTGGCGTCCTTGTTGGTTTGTCTTCTTGTGAAATTTTTGGAAAAAAGGTAAAAAAAACACTGGCTACGGAAACCATAGCCAGTGCAGAAAAATCATGAGCGAGCGCGCGGCTCATCCTGAGTCACCTGTCAATATATTATCCGCCGAGCGTCTCGACGACTTCCTTCGTGGTTTTCATAATACACGTGAAAATGGGAATGTCTCGCTTCACGTACCGACTGCCTTCTGTGGAACGTAATTCCATCACTAAGTCTAAGAAATCTTGTGGAGAATCCGTTTCAAAGGCCACGACAAATTCTTGATCATCTAATCCAAAGGAATAGGTGGTGTTAAGCTTAACTGAGGGGTATTTGTGGCCAATAGCAATATGCTCATCCATCATTCCCTGTCGAGCGGCCTTCGTCAGTAAATACCATTCTCGGGTCTTTTCAAACGGGTACACAAAGATATATTTGGCACGTCCCGGGGCAATGGTTAATCTTCGGCTTTCCTGACCTTCGTGAATATGATTGTCGACATAAATCGATCGTTTCGTCATCGATAGGTACGAGTAGGGATTGGTGAGATATTGTCCCAATCCGGTCGCCAAGAGCTTTGAGCTCATTTCTTGAAACATTTCTAGATCATAACTAATGCGCCACAATAAAAAGTCGCAATCGCCTCTGATGCCCGTCGTGGTATAAGGGACAACGATGACCTTGCCTTGATAGTCTTCACACACGCGGACAAATTCTGCTTTGCCAAGATCCCGCTGCTCTTTAGGAAGGCGTCTCCACAATGGGTCGACTTTGTAAAAACTAAAATTGACGAATTGTTGCTTGGCAGGCGCTTGGGCATCAGCCATAGTGGATCCTCCCTGAAAAGAAAAACCTGTGTATTTTTAATAGCTTAAAACTAAACCTGTGGTAGTACCATCGACACTGTAAATTTGTCAATGGGCGGTTGGCATCGTGATCCTGTGTTGAATTATCAAATTGAAACTGTAGTGTGAGGGTGGTGATTGAAATGAAAAAGAATAATTTTGAGAGGACGGGGATAGTTAGGGTGTGATTGCTATGTACTGGTTCATTGTTTTTTAATTTGAAGTGGAACTTTATATTTTTCATGAGATGAGATGTCTGGGGATGGTGATCATTCTGATGGTTTGGTCCACTCAATAGAGGTATGCGGTTTTCAGCATCCAGATCAAATTCAAGTAAAGGCAGCCCTAGAGAGGGGGAGGTGGATTTTGCATCTCACCATAGCCCTCCCAAGGAACTCTATTGGCATTTTGGATCAACTGAAAAGCTTTTATCTCGTGGGTTCGTCGTGACTGAAATGACTGGCTTGGCAGTGGTGGCTGCACAGTTCGCGCTACGAGGAGAACAACAAGCTGATTAGGAGATAGAGCAAGTATTGGCCGAAGAGTCGTTACAGGTTGTGATATCTATCTTTGGGCATTTTCCCAGTTTTGCCCGAGCTAGCTACCTACTAGGGGCGTGTTGAATGCTATCGATGTTCAGCGGCACATTTGGCTAGAAAGGTGTTGGCAATCAGAGGACTCGGGTCGGTTCGAAAAAGTCCGTCCAGCAAGGCCACAGCCCATTTTGAGCGCAGAGCGTGCATTCGGTACGTGAGTACTCAAAATTGGCGATCTGCCTGTGCGAAGCCGCTTCGGCAGGCATGGAACCGCTAGCCTGTCAGCTATAGCCTTGGCGAAGGCTGGCGGCTTTTTTCAACAGACCTGCTATTGAAGCAGGGGCAGCAAGTGTTAAAACTCAATCGTATTCGTGTTGATGCACGAGCACGAGAGGCAGGATATAAGCGAGGAGATTTTGTGTATCAAGCAAAAATCGTCGGTCTAGTTCCCTATGAAAAAATTAAAATTGAATCATCGGTTACGTTGTTAGTCTTTCCAGACGGAGGTGGAGAGATTAGTTTTGAACTTGATTTTTCCACGATTTCTTAACTATTCGCCTATTCCCCTTAATTGTAGAGTTCTGGTATCAACTATTTATGAAGCCTTTTCGCGCAGATATTCTGGCCATCGGTTCCGAATTGCTCCACGGAGGACGAGTGGATAGCAACTCTCTGTTTATCGCAGATATGTTGGCTCAATGCGGCATTCGGGTGGCTCAAAAAATGGCCCTCAGTGATGAACTCCGTGATATTCAATCGGCCCTTCGAGCCACGTGTAAGCAAGTTGATGTGGTCATCGTGACTGGAGGGCTGGGGTCGACCGTTGATGATCGTACTCGAGAGGCGGTTGCCACCACGTTTGGGCGAAAACTTGCTGTTCGTCCCAAAGCGATGCAGATTCTCAAAAGGCAGCTTCATAAGCGAGGTCGAATTGTCACACCGCTTTTAGCGAGACAGGCACTGATACCCTTAGGCGCGCAGGTCTTAGACAATGGTGTCGGTACGGCGCCAGGATTTTATCTCCAAGAGGGAAGCACTCACGTCTTTGTCATCCCGGGTGTGCCTCGTGAGGCTCGAGACATGATGGACCTTCAAGTGCAGCCCATCTTGAAAAGAAAGTTGAAGGGGACTGCTGTTCTCTGGTCGCATGCGTTCAATACGGTGGGGTTGCCGGAAACAGATATTCAACAACTCGTTGCGCCGTTACTCCCAGTCTCCTCAGGAATTGCTCTGAGCTTGTTGGCTTCAACCAAAGGAGTGAAGGTCACGCTGAGTTGTTGGGACGCTAAGAATTCGAAATCGAGTCAATCAAATAAGTCGAAGACTTTGCTTCAAGGAGATTCCCTTCTTCATGAGGTGCGGAAGAGATTAGGGCCCTGTCTTTTTTCTGAAGGTGATGAAACGATGGAAGAGGTGGTGGGGCAATTATTATCTTCTCACAAGTGGACGATAGGGTTGGCTGAATCCTGCACCGGTGGGCTCATTGCGCATCGTATAACCGAGGTGCCTGGTAGCTCTGGTTACCTGGAGCGGGGCACCGTAACTTATAGTAATAAAGCTAAGGAAGAGCTCTTGGGTATCTCTAGAGCTCTCTTGCGCAAAAATGGAGCGGTGAGTGTCCAAGTGGCAGAAGCGATGGCCAAAGGCATTCGCGCAAAAAGCCGAGTGGATCTTGGGGTGAGCGTCACCGGAATTGCAGGTCCTGGTGGTGGGTCAGCCAAAAAGCCAGTTGGGCTCGTGTATATGGCGATTGATGGGCCGAAAGGGATTAAATCCCAGCGCTGTCAGTTTGGAGGAGATCGCTCCGAGATCAAGTTTCGTTCGTCTCAAGCGGCTTTGAATATGATTCGTTGTTATGTGCTTCAAGGGAGTGTTGAATAATGCCGAATTTCAAAGGCCAATTTGCCCAAGGGTTTCGGGCCTTTTGAAAAAAATCGTCCAGCAAGTCCGCAGCCTTTTTTGCGCGCGGAGCGTACCTTCTGTACGTGAGTACGGGAAAATGGCGAGAACGCCGCTGGCGGCTTTTTTCAACAGGCCCTTCAAGTCAAAACCTAAGCCATTCGGATGATCCGAGCGTTTTTAGCTGTCGAACTCTCGTGTGAAATACGCCAGCACATTTCCTCCTTTCAACAGCAACTCAAAGAAACGCTGCCACCCTTAAATTGGGTGCGGCCTGAATCCATTCATTTGACGTTGAAATTTTTGGGTTCTGTTGAGCTATCATGTATTCCCCAACTCTTGTCTGTCCTCAAGCCAATAGCGGATAAGACTGACAAGTTTTCTCTTGATGTTCAGGGAATGGGAGTTTTCCCCAATAGACAGCATCCTAGAGTCATCTGGGTTGGGGTATTAGGACAGACGCAACGCTTACAGCGGTTGGTCTTGGACGTTGCAGCGGCATTGGAACCTCTAGGTTTTCCTCTTGAAGCAAAAGCCTATCATCCTCATCTGACGCTGGCACGTATTAAATGTGAAAATGGCGTATTGGAAAGTGATCACCATTTAGGCACTTTGACTGTCGATCGGTTTATTCTCTTTCAAAGTGACCTCAACCCCTCTGGAGCTTGCTACATGCCACTGGCGGCGGTGCTGTTATCCACCAGTCGTTCGGACTGATACGGTGCAATCGAAGAAAAACATTTACCTGTTTGGGTACGTCGGGTAAGATAACGAGACCCAACTGCTCAATGATATTGAACCAAAGGAATACCTAATGGCCGATCGCACTGCCTCGCAAAAAGAGTCATCTAAGGACGGGAAAAAACAGGCGCTAGATTTGGCGCTGACCCAGATTGAAAAGCAGTTTGGTAAAGGCGCGATCATGAAGTTGGGGGGGACAGAAGGGCCTGCGGATGTTCCAGTAATTTCGACAGGGTCGTTGACGCTTGATGTCGCCTTAGGCATTGGGGGATTGCCCAGAGGTCGGGTCATTGAAATCTATGGGCCTGAGTCATCCGGAAAGACGACTCTGTGTTTACATGCTATAGCCGAAGCTCAAAAAGCCGGCGGGGCTGCCGCGTTCATTGATGCTGAGCATGCTTTGGATATTTCCTATGCCAAAAAACTTGGCGTGGAAACGGATGATTTGTTGGTAGCTCAGCCGGATACAGGCGAGCAGGCCTTGGAAATTGCTGAAACATTGGTACGGAGTGGGGCGCTGGATATCATTGTCGTCGATTCCGTCGCAGCACTTGTGCCTCGTGCGGAAATTGAAGGGGAGATGGGTGATTCGCATATGGGCTTGCAAGCCCGGTTGATGTCGCAAGCCTTACGAAAATTAACTGGTGCTATTGCCAAGTCGCAAACCTCCTTGATCTTTATTAACCAGATTCGGATGAAAATCGGTGTGATGTTTGGGAGTCCTGAAACCACGACTGGTGGCAATGCCCTAAAATTTTATTCCTCCGTTAGGTTAGATATCCGTCGGATCGAGTCCATTAAGGAAGGTCAGGATGTGATGGGTAGCCGGGTTCGCGTCAAAGTGGTCAAAAATAAAATGGCGCCACCCTTTAAGCAAGCCGAATTTGATGTCATGTTTGCCCAAGGTATTTCTAAAGTTGGCGAATTGGTGGATCTTGGCGTGGAACGTCGGATTATTGATAAAGCCGGGGCTTGGTATTCCTATAAGGAAGAACGCTTAGGCCAAGGGCGAGAAGCCGTGAAAACATTTTTGAAAAATAATCCTGATGTGGCTGAAACGATTACCACGCAAATTCGAGAAGGTTTTGGGTTAGTGACGAAACCACAAGACGATCAGTCGGCAACCGCCTCTCGCCCTGATTCCAAAAAAGCCTCAAGCGCAAAATCGTAAGCACGAACATTAAACCTTTTTTCATACCTCTTTGAAGACGATTGAATTGTTATGATTGCCACCTCTCTTGAATTACGGCGGGCCTTTCTCGATTTCTTTATGAAACGAGGGCATACGCCCGTCCCGAGTGCACCGCTTATTCCGCAAGCCGATCCCACTCTGCTCTTTACCAACGCAGGCATGAATCAGTTTAAGACGGTTTTTTTAGGAGAAGATTCACGTCCGTATGCTCGCGCGACCTCGATTCAAAAATGTATGAGGGCTGGTGGCAAGCATAATGATTTAGAAAATGTGGGATTCACGCGGCGCCATCATACGTTTTTTGAAATGTTGGGAAATTTTTCATTTGGAGATTATTTCAAGAAAGACGCGATTGCGTTTGGCTGGGAATTTCTCACCAAAGTCGCGGAGCTTCCATCTGAACGTTTGTGGGTCACCGTTTTTCGGGAAGACCAGGAAGCCTATGATTTGTGGCATAAAGATATGGGTGTGTCAGAGACGAGGCTGGCTCGACTTGATGAAAAAGATAATTTCTGGCAGATGGGTGATACGGGGCCATGCGGGCCTTGTTCGGAAATTCTGATTGATCAAGGCGAGGCCTTTGGGTGTGGACGTCCGACATGCGCGGTGGGTTGCGATTGTGACAGATATTTAGAAATTTGGAACTTAGTGTTTATGCAGTTTGATCGAGATTCAGCTGGCACATTGAATCCACTCCCCAAGCCGAGCATCGATACCGGCATGGGGTTAGAGCGTCTTGCTGCTGTCACTCAAGGAGTCTCCTCAAATTATGACAGTGATGTGTTTCGCCCTCTCTTAGAAAGCATTGCCAAAGGAACGGGACATGAATATGGGAAGGCGACGGATTCTGATCGATCAATGCGTGTGATTGCTGATCATGTCCGTGCCATGACCTTTCTTGTCACAGATGGCGTTCTGCCATCCAACGAAGGACGGGGCTATGTCCTTCGGCGCATCATGCGACGAGCTGCACGCCACGGGCGTATGCTGGGAATGGAGCGTGAATTCTTGTATGAGCTCGTGCCGACCGTCGTGACGCAAATGGGAACAACCTATCCGGAGTTGCTCCAAATGGCGGACACCGTTGCTGATGTGGTGCAAGGGGAGGAGGGACGCTTCATTGGTACATTAGAACAAGCCTCCCCACTTCTCAATCAAATCTTGCAAGAAACCAAACAGCAAGGAAAAACGCAGGTTTCTGGCGATGCGGTGTTTAAACTGTACGATACGTATGGCTTTCCTTTGGATTTAGTGGAGGATGCCGCTAAGGAAGAAGGCCTCACGCTTGATCATGCAGCCTATAATCAGGCCCTCAATGAACAACGGGAGCGGGCAAGAAAAACAGCCAAGTTTACCCAGTCTGCATCTCGAGCAGATGTGGTGAAAGCCATTGAAGCGTTTCCCGTGACGCAGTTTTTGGGCTATGCCCAACAGGAGGCGAAGGGCACGCTGTTAGCCATGATCAAAGATGAACATCTGGTGTCCGAGACGCAGCAAGGAGAAGATGTCGAGTTTCTGTTAGACACGACTCCATTCTATCCTGAAGGGGGTGGACAGGTTGGTGATCATGGGACACTCGTTGGGCCATCGGCAAGAATACGTATTCATGATACGACAAAATTAGCTAAAGGGTGGTTTCTTCATAAAGGGCAAGTGATGGAGGGACGCGTTCGGACCGGTGATCATTTAACTGCGACAGTCAATAGTAAGTTACGGGCGGATGCCGCACGTAATCATACCGCAACGCACTTAATGCATGCCGCTCTGCGAGAAGTCCTCGGTCCACATGTTAAACAACATGGATCCTTGGTTGGACCCAATCGGTTACGATTCGATTTTTCGCATTTCAGAGGATTGACCTTTCGTCAAATAGAAGATATTGAAAATTTGGTGAATGAACACATTCGTCAGAACACGATGGTGCAATCCGAAGAAATGGGGATTCAAGATGCACTGGGTAGAGGAGCGTTGGCGTTCTTTGGTGATAAATATGGGGATCAAGTGCGGGTCGTCGAGATAGGCGAATTTAGCAAAGAATTATGTGGCGGCACTCATTGCCAGCATACAGGAGATGTGGGACTTTTTCGTCTGCTGTCTGAGGGAGGTGTGGCTGCTGGGGTGCGCCGCATTGAAGCCTTAACGGGTGAGGGTGCTCTACAATACGAACAAAAACGTGATGGAGAGTGGAGAGACTTAGCGGGCTTACTGAAAGCGAGTCCTCAGGAGGTTATTGAAAAGACCAAAAAAATGTTAACCACGCTCAAAGAAACCGAGCGGGCTCTCGAACAGGCCAAACACAAAGCGTTAGATCAGCAGGGTGCAGGGCAAGAAGCGAGCATTCGAGAGGTGAACGGTATGCCCATTCTGGTTCAACGAATCGATGGTCTCAATATGCAGGAGCTGCGTACTTTTTCTGATAAACTTCGGAATAAGGTGGCGACCGGTGTCTTAGTGTTGGGCTCTGTGTTGGATGACAAAGTCGCGTTGCTTGTCATTGTGAGTAAAGATCAAACCAAGGTATTGCCTGCAGGTAAGGTGGTGCAACATCTCGCGCAATTCGTGGGTGGGTCTGGCGGTGGCCGCCCTGATATGGCACAAGCTGGTGGCAATCAGCCGGAGAACCTCGATATGGCCTTAGACAAAGTCTATGAGTATGTCGCTACGCAATTGAGTTGATGATGATTGTGTAGAGTTATGCTCAGTTATTTTTCCATCAAACTTCCATGATGACAAACCGACAAGGTTTGTATGAAGGGTAGGGGAGAATAAGTTGAATTTTTTCCGCAAGTTGGTAGGGGTAGGCTTGTTAGTTGCCGTCGTTGGCCTCCTCGCCGTTTTTGGTCTGGTTAAAATCAACCAGCCTTTCGGTCTCTCAGATCCTGTTCAAATCGTTGAAATCCCTTCGGGTATGGCATTTACCCATGTCTCGCATTTGCTCCATGAAAAGGAACTCCTTGGGCCTGAATGGTTTTTCCAAGTATTGGGACGGGTTCAGAGATTAGATCGAAAGATTATTCCTGGTGAATACGAATTGCATGCCGGTATGCGACCGACCGAGCTGTTGAAGAAATTAGTCGAAGGTGAGCTCTACCAACATTCAGTGACGATTCCGGAAGGGTATAACCTTGTCCAGATTGCCAATATTCTTGATCAGAAGGGTTTGGCCGACAAGCGCGAGATTCTTCGTTTGGCAAAGGACCACACATTTATTGAGAGTTTAGATATCAAGGCTTCGACTCTCGAGGGCTATCTTTTTCCCGACACCTACCAGTTTGCTCGATACATGCCACCCGAATATATTGTGCGATCTTTCGTCAGTCGGTTTCGAGAAATGGTCACACCGGAGTTGGAAGCGCAAGCCAAATCAATAGAAATGACACTTCAAGAAGTGCTGACGTTAGCCTCTGTTATTGAAAAAGAAACGGGCTTAGCAACTGAACGGTCCCTTGTTTCAGGTGTCTTTCATAATCGTCTTCGAAGAAATATTCCGCTTCAAAGTGATCCCACTGTCATTTATGCATTGGAATATTTTGATGGGAATATTCGTAAAGCTGACCTATCGGTTAAAAGTCCGTACAACACTTATAAAGTAAGAGGTTTGCCGCCTGGCCCCATTGCCAATCCAGGACTGGCTTCTATTCAAGCGGCCCTCAATCCAACCCCCAGCGATTTTGTCTATTTTGTCTCACGCAATGATGGCAGTCATAAATTCTCTGCGACGTTGGCTGAACACAATAAAGCCGTGAATAAATATCAACGTCGGCCTCGCTCCAAACGGTCATCCTAATTTTTATTTCTGGCTATTTTTATGACAGTTTCTGAGAATTTACAACGATTAGGCGTGCAATTGCCAGTAGCACCGAGTCCTGTGGGATCATACGTGCCAGCATGTCAGGCAGGAGACTTAGTCTTTGTCAGCGGGGTCTTGCCGTTTGTAGAGGGAAAAATTCTACAACCCGGCAAAGTTGGACGAGAATTGACGGTGGAGCAAGGCGCAGAAAATTCACGAATAGCGATCATTAATGCGTTGGCAATCTTGCAACAAGAGATAGGGGATCTCTCTCGGATATTTCGTATTGTTCGCTTGACGGGCCATGTCGCGTCGGCGGAAGGCTTTGTCGATCAACCGGCTGTTATCAACGGGGCTTCAGATTTACTGGTTGAAGTATTTGGGGAGAAAGGCCGTCACGCGCGGTTGGCCCTAGGTGCATTTGAATTACCTCTTCATGCTCCCATCGAACTCGAACTTATCGTCCAAGTATCGTCATCGTAAACTGAATCAGTTGAATATCCCCATCTCAGTCAGCTCTGCTCCAAAGAGGATCAGTCTGTGAGGTGAGCGCACTTTCTCCATGTGCGTGGTAATCTTGCTACTTTCACATGAAAGACGGATTGAAAAAGCATTGTTGTTTATCTGGCTGTTGGCATGGGCGAGGGGATTAAGCGAACATCTAACATCCCGTTTGGCAGACAGTTAATGGTTGAACCGTCTTTTGCCGCGTAGTATCCAGGATGGATTTCCTCGAATAGGCCTTTCCGGGCCTGAAGATGCTTCCAGTTCTGTGGGGTATCAGCATACTGGCCGGCTTCGTAACTGCTCCACGTGTCTTCATTCATCTTTTCTCTCCTTTGGTTGAATCAAGGAAAAATCCATTCCGAAGACAGTATGCAGTCTCATTTTTCACGTAAATAGTTATTTCGAGGCAATCGTGCCCCAGCTCAAACTCTATGATTACGCGATAAGGCTTCAGCGAGATAACGAGGCATGTGCAAACGTGTCGTTGCTCTCGTTTTGCTAAGAAAGAGAGAGGTTCGAATGTTTTGAGTGATAATGAGGCTTTGATAGATTGGAATAAAAAAATCCTCTGCGAGGCTGGCCCACAGAGGATTTTTTCTGAATGTATTGCTTGAGGGAACGTTACTTGAAGCGTTTATTGAATTCTTTCACGACTTCGTTCGTGAGGTCTAATCCCTCTCGATGATAGAGGGCAATTTTGAGGGTATTTTCGCTACCCTTATCAATGACGATATCAAATCCATGTCGCTTGGCAACGATTTTGGTGGCTTCTTGGATTTTCTTCATGTATTCCTGAACAAGTTCTTTTTGTTTTTGACCAAGTTCGGCTTGAAACTCTTGTCCCCGTTTTTGCCATTCTTGGAACCTTTTCGCAAAACGTTCTTGTTTGCTTTTTTGCTCTTTTTCGCTCAACTTATCTTTGGAGGCTTCGAGCTCGCCTTGGAGTTTCTCTAATTCCTTTTGATCGTTTTCCATCACGGTTTGTCTAGCTTGAGCATGTTCTTTGAGCCCAGCGAGCGCCCGGCTTCCGGCTTTAGATTTTTCGATGACGGCCTGGGGATCGAGAACGCCGACTCGAAATGATTTCTTTGTGGCAGCCAATGATGCTTCTGCTATGAACCCTAGGGCACACAGGCTCACTATCATGAGCATGCAGAGTTGTTTTGATCGCTGAACATTCCATGGCATCGTCTTCATCATGCATTTCCCTCTGGTAAGTAAGGATGAGATTTCGTGAGTTGGCTAGACGGCACGAGTAGAAAATTTTGGTAAACCCCGTGAGGGTAACCAGGCGGCATGAGCCTGTCAAGCACATGAAAGCACTGCGTTCTCAGATGAGGTATTTTGGTATAATGACAGCGTCTCATTGGCGAACTCTTTTACCCTCATAATAGGAGAAATCAATTGCTTCCATTACGAATCGTATGTTTTGGCGATAGCTTAACCTTAGGGTATCTCTCGCCTACTCAGGATTTGCCGTTTCCGGAGCATATTCCCTATGGGGCCTACCTAGAAGAATGGTTGGGCGTGAATGGGGATGTGGTGATCCACGGGGTCTGTGGTGAGACAACTCAGGATATGCGAACACGGTTTCAATCGCAGGTCCTTGATCCTCTACCGCAAGTGGTGATTATTCTTGGTGGAACTAATGACTTGGGGGTCAGCCTCCCCTCTGCAACCATCTTTGAAAATCTACAGTTTTTTTATGAAGAGGCTCAGATTAGGCGAATTTTGCCCGTCGCTGTGACGATTCCATCGTTGCGAGAAGATATTTGGCAAGGTGGTGCGTCGGCAGATGCGCAGGTGAAGGGTGACTTGCCCCACGCTATACAGCAAGCCATCGCTCTCCGTGTGAAACTGAATCAACAGATTCAAGAGTGTGGTTCTCAGCGAAAATTTCCTGTGATAGATTGGTTTGCGGAAACTTGTGAGTCGACAACGCAAGCCTTAGCCTTGGAATACTCCAATGACGGTTTGCATTTGAACGTTGCTGGGTATCGAAAGTTGGCTGAATTGCTATGGACTCAGGTGTTGGAAAATTTAATCAAACAATAATTCGATTAGGTGCTTGGGCTTGATGGTGAGGAAGGAGCCGATGAGCTTGATCCTGAAGAAGTGGACGGGCTGGATGAGCTTTGTGTGCTGGCTGAATTCGATGCTGATGAGCTACTGCTACTCTCGTTACTGCTTTTTTCAGACGAACCCTCGCTGCTGGGTTTGCTCTCCGAATTCCCTGTACTCTCAGATTCCGATGTCGAGCTTTTGACTTCGGTTTTTTCGCCTTTATTTTCAGGTTTCGCGTTGGGATCTTTGAGCTTATCTGAGTAATCTGTCACATACCATCCTGTGCCTTTAAACATGATCGCTGGGGCAGAAATAATCTTATTTACAGGTTTTGCCTCTGCACAGCCCAATTGGTCGCAGGTTTCAAGCGTAGCATCGGTCATTTTTTGTTTAAGTTCAAACCGCTTTGCACAACTCGTACATTCATATTCGTAGATCGGCACGGGTTACCTCCACAAGAAAACTCGGTTCAAAATTGTCGTAAATCGACCTTTTCAAGATAAGGCCTTTTCCACTGAGGTCAAGAGGAATAGCTCATTTCCTGAAGAACGGGAAGGGATGACGGGACGAGAGATTGCTCATGATTCCAGCTTCTCAACGACCTGAGCGAGACGTTGGATCCCTTCCTCCATGACGTCTAAGGGTCCGGTATAGGAAAATCGGAGATGAGACGCTGTCCCAAAAGGTTCTCCAGGTACACAGGCGACTTTTGCTTCATTCAGAAAAAAATTGGCCAGGTCAAATGGAGTCGCTAACACTTTTCCATCAAACCGACGGCCCAACAAACCAGACACATTCGGAAAGGCATAAAACGCGCCTGCTGGCATAGGGCAGTGGATCCCGGAAATATGATTTAAGCCTTTGACGACGGCGTGTCGTCTGACTTCCAATTCTTTGACCATGTGCTCAATAAATGAAGCCCCGCCTTGTAGCGCCCCCACCGCTGCTTTTTGTGCAATAGATGTAGGGTTCGAGGTGCTTTGACTTTGGATATTGCCTATGGCCTTCAGTATGGGTTCAGGGCCAGCGGCATAGCCAATGCGCCAACCGGTCATGGAGTACGTTTTTGACACCCCATTGACGATCACTGTGTGGTGAACCATCTCAGGATGGACCGTCGCAATAGAGCAATGTTGCCGGCCATCATAGACCATCTTTTCATAAATTTCGTCTGAAATGACGAGTAAGTTGTGTTGCATGGCCAGGGCCGCGATGCCCTCCAACGTTTCTCGGTCATACATGCTGCCGGTAGGATTGCATGGCGAATTTAAGATAATGGCTTTGGTCCGCTCTGTAATCATTGCCTTTAACGCTGAGAGATCAATTGCGTAGTTTGTTGCTTCGGAAGTCGGGAGAAAGACGGGGGTCGCATCGGCGACAAGAATTTGTTCTGGATACGAAACCCAGTAGGGTGCCGGAATGATCACCTCGTCTCCAGCCTCAAATAATGCCATCGCTAAGTTGAAAAGCGTATGCTTGGCACCGCAAGACACCACAATTTGTGATCGGGAGTAGGTCAGCCCCTGATCACGTTGAAACTTTTCAATAATGGCATCTTTGAGTTCATCGATGCCGGTCACTGCAGTGTATTTGGTGAACCCTGCTTGAATAGCGTCAATCGCGGCTTGTTTGGCAGCATCTGGTGAATCTAATGACGGCTCGCCTGCAGAGAAGTCAAAGATACGTTCCCCTTGAGCCATTAAGGCTTTTACGGCGGCTGCAAGTTGCAATGTCGGCGAGGGCGTAATGCGTGTGGTGCGAGATGCAAGGTTCATGATTGAGTCAATCGTAATTGGGTTTTGAGACGTTCAGCCACTTCTGGATGTAAAAAGTCATGAAGAGGGCCACCGACCGCTGCCACTTCTTTGACCATGCTCGATGTGAGATACGAATATTCTTCACTGGCCATGAGAAAGATGGTTTCCAAATTCTTGTCGAGTTTTCTGTTCAGTAACGCCATTTGAAATTCATGCTCAAAATCTGAAACGGCGCGTAGTCCACGGATGATGGCTTGGGCTCCTCGGCGCCGGACATACTCAACGAGGAGGCCTTCAAAAGGTTCAACCACGACTCCTGGCAGATGCTGTGTGGCAATCTTCGCTAACTCGACACGTTCCTTAATATCGAACAATGGGGCTTTGCGATGATTCGGCGCGACAGCGACCACCACATGTTGCACAACATGAAGACTTCGGGCGATGACGTCGGCGTGCCCGTGGGTAATCGGATCAAAGGTGCCTGGATAAATCCCGAGGGTCATGGTTCAGATCTCAATATCGGACATGGTTTCTGTCGGTGTTTGCGGTTGATAAAACGTTAAGGCGGCATCACCATACTTCGCTGTCCGAGTATGCATCCATGTTCCAATGGAAGATGGAGGTGTGTTTTTCGAAAAATGTTCATAGATGATCTGACCAGTCGTGGCAACCAAGTTGGCATGCTCCATTTGAATTAGAAGATCGTGAGTGTGTTCGTATCGATAGGGAGGATCAATATAGAGCACGTCAAACGGCTGCCATCCTACCAAAAGTGAGTTTTGGATGGCGAGGGCGACATCTTGAATGAACACCTGACTTTGTGCGCCTAGTTTGAATTGAGCCAGTGTGTTTTCAAGGATCCGACCAGCTTCAGGATTTTGTTCGACAAAGACAGCTTTGGCAGCTCCTCGGCTTAGGGCTTCGATTCCAATGGAACCACTGCCTGCAAACAAATCGGCGACACATGCTCCAGGTATGACTGGGCCAAGAATGGAAAAGAGGGCTTCTCGGGCTCGGATCGATGTTGGACGAATCCCATGCCCCTGTAATGTGGGGATTTTTCGACCCTTCAAAAGGCCGGAAACCACTCGTATTGATGAGGTAATCATTTGAGGATTGCAACATAGCACAGAGATCAAAAGCCCAACAAATATATGAAACTATTGCACAGCAGTTTGTTTTGACGGGCTAAAAATTCCCTGCGTATAGTGACGGTGGTGCCAAGAAGAATGTCCTAGAAGATTCTACTATGAGAACAGCGACTCTAAAAAACGGGATTCGGTCGTGGCCGGAACAGGAACGTCCGCGAGAATTGCTTCTCTCTCAAGGACCACAAGGGTTGTCCGATGCTCAACTTCTTGCCATTTTGCTTCGGAGCGGTCGACAAGATTGTTCAGCGGTTGAGGTTGCTATGGATTTACTCACTCAATTGGATGGGCTGCGAGGTCTCGCGAATCGCAGTTTGGAAGAACTCTGCGCTATTTCAGGGATTGGTCCAGCCAAGGCGGCGCAAATTTTAGCCGCGATTGAATTGGGGAAGCGGACCTTAGCGACTCCGTTAAGCGAAGGAAAACGTATCCAAGGGAGCCAGCATATTTTTCAACATTATTATCCCCTGTTGCGCGATATGCGGTATGAAGTGTTTAAAGCCATTCTTTTAGATGCCAAGCATATGGTTATTCGTGATTTCACGGTGTCGAAAGGAAGTTTAACCGTGAGTATTGTGCATCCCCGTGAAGTCTTTAATCTTGCGGTTCGAGAATCAGCGGCGGCAATCATTTTTGTCCACAACCATCCTAGCGGTGACCCGCGGCCAAGTGAGGAAGATCACGCTCTGACTCAGCGTTTAATCGCCGCTGGTGATATTCTTGGAATTCGCGTGTTGGATCATATTGTGATTGGTGATGGGAAATACGTGAGTTTTGCCGATGAGGGATTTTTCGCCACAAATGCCTAATTTAATGAAGGCTGAAGTGTTCTCTTTAGTGGGCAATCGCTTCTCAAAGTAGCTTTTAAAGTGAAAAACATGGTAAAAATACCTGTGAATTCAGGAAATTCACGGGAATGTCTGTTTCTTCGTTCATTGTGGTTTCTGAACGACTGTAGGAATTAATCATGGCTAATATTTCTCATAAAGAAGTTGAGCATGTGGCACAATTAGCTCGGCTGGATTTGACCGAACCTGAAAAGACCCTCTTTGGTGAACAATTGAGTCAGATTTTGACGTTTGTCGAGCAATTACAGGAGGTGTCAACGGAAGGCATTCCACCGACGGCTTCTGTGGCAGATAAGGCGTCTGTCCTTCGAGAAGATATTCCCGGAGAGGGGCTCTCGCAAGAGCAAGCCTTGAGCAATGCTCCTGAAGCGTCTGATGGATTTTTTGTTGTCCCTAAAATCTTAGGGAAAAAATAGGCTCTGGTTCTTCATGTTCGAATATCATTTTTCTTGATCTATCACTAAGGTTAACTGCTATGTATCGACAATTATTACGTTGCAAAATTCATCGGGCGACCGTGACGGAATCCAATTTAGAGTATGAAGGTAGTATGACCATTGATGAGGTATTAATGGACAGCGCTGGTATTTTGCCCTATGAACTCGTCATGGTCTCGAATTTGAACAATGGGGAACGTTTTTCAACGTATGCCCTTCCTGGTACCCGCGGCAAAGGGGAAGTGATTTTGAATGGCCCAACTGCCCGTAAGGGTGTGACGGGTGATATGGTCATTATCTTCTGCTATGAATTTTTTAATGAAGATGAGGCCAAACGGCATGTGCCCAAGGTGATCCAAGTTGATGAACGTAATGCCATTCGTCCCTCTAATCCTGTTTGAAATTCCTGTTTGACTCCCTAACTGCATTCTACCCTGAGGGCTTTATTTGTTATGGCTTTGTTTAAGCTCACATTAAAAGAGTTACAGGAAAAATTTACTAGTGGTGAAGTGACTGCTGGGGAAATAGCGCGAGCCTATTTGCTTCGCGTGAGTCAGGTTGAACCGAAAATTAAAGCGTATATCAGTGTGACACAGAAGGACGTCCTTCTCGAAAAAGCTCAAGGTATTGATGATGGCTTGAAAGCGTGGCGTAAAACCGAACCCTTGATGGCCATGCCATTAGGCATTAAAGATAATATTTGCACAAAAGGGATGCGTACCACCTGTGGATCCCGCATGCTCGATAATTTTGTGCCTCCCTATGATGCCACAGTCATGAATAAGTTGAATGCCCAGAAACCGTTGATTATCGGGAAAACCAATTTGGATGAATTTGCCATGGGTTCCTCAACGGAGCATTCGGCATTCGGTCCTTCAAGAAATCCTTGGAATCAAAAGCATATTCCTGGAGGATCGAGTGGTGGTTCGGCCGCCGCTGTTGCGGCAGAAGAATGCGTGGCCGCATTGGGTTCAGATACCGGTGGATCTATTCGCCAACCTGCAGCCTGCTGTGGAGTTGTGGGCTTCAAACCAACCTATGGGCGAGTCTCACGGTATGGATTGGTCGCGTTTGCGTCGTCGTTGGATCAGATTGGTCCCATTACGAAAACGGTCACTGATGCCGCTATCATGTTGAACGCACTCGTTGGTTACGATCCTTTGGATTCGACTTCAGCGAATCGTGATTTTCCTGATTTTACGAAATCTGCAAAAAAGAAGGATATTAAGAAACTTACTGTTGGTGTTCCTGAGGAATATTTTGCAGAAGGCTTGGATCCTGAAGTGGCAGAGAAAGTTCAAGATGCCATCGCGGAGCTAGAAAAAATTGGCGGTAAGATTCAAGCGGTGACCTTGCCGTCTACGGCACGTGCGATTGCGACGTATTATCTCATTGCGACCGCTGAAGCCAGCTCAAACTTAGCGCGCTATGATGGTGTGAAATATGGGTTTCGTGCCAAAGAATGCAAATCACTGGCGGAAATGTATCACAGCACACGCTCGCATGGATTTGGTCCTGAAGTAAAGCGCCGTATTATGCTGGGAACCTATGCGCTGAGTGCGGGGTATTACGATGCGTACTATGCCAAAGCCCAGGCCGTGCGGACGATGATCCAACGAGATTTTGACGAGGTTTTCAAAGAAGTTGATCTCTTAGTCAGCCCAGTGATGCCTACTCCAGCCTTTCAACTTGGGGAACGGTTAGAAGATCCTCTGCAAATGTATTTGTCCGATATCTACACCATCCCAGCCAGTTTGGCAGGGCTACCCGCTATTTCTATCCCCTGTGGGTTGAGCGCAAAGGGTTTGCCCATTGGTTTACAACTCATGGGACGTCCGTTTGAAGAGACGATTGTGCTTCGAGCGGCGTATGCCTATGAACAAGCCACAAACTGGCGAAGTAAACGTCCCGTGATACGATCATGAAAGGATAATGAAGCATGGTGGATTTGGCCGTCTTGATCATTGCTGTGGCTGTGGTCGTACTCGTGGCATATCTGGTTCCGACCATTCTTCAAGTGAAGAGAACGGTGGGGCAATCGGAGCGCTTGCTTATTCGGCTGAATCATGAATTGCCAGGCTTATTGAAAGATGTCAAAGGGACAAACGAAAATATCCGCTCCTTAACGGACCAAGCTCGAGTGGGCGTTGATCGAGCCTCAACATTTCTGAATGCTGTCGGCGATGTCGGGCAAACGGTGAACCATGTTCATGAAACGATGCGGGGAAAAGGAGGGACAGTCATGGTGGGCTTGAGCAGTCTTCTCGCAGGCATTAAGGCCGTCACGTCGACGATGAAACACCGAGTCCGCAAAGAATCTAAAGACAAAGAAGGAGGTTCTTACTATGGGGAATAATTCAGGTGCTTCAGCCGGATCAGTTGCATTAGCATTTTTGAGTGGGGCGTTGTTGGGAGCCGTGACTGCCGTGGTTCTGGCACCTCAAACTGGTCGAGAATCCCGTGAGCGAGTCACCGGTTATGCTCGGCAACGAAGCCATGACCTTCGAGATTTAAAAGATCGCGCCACGGATTCCGTGGAAGAAGTCGTGGGTCGTGGGCGAGAATTAGTCGATGAAGTCTCTTGTGCTGTTCGTGAAGCCTTAGAAGCAGGACGAGATGCGATGCGTCGTGAACGTGAAATGAATTCGCTCGATTAATTTCTTTTCGACAATGATTGAATAGAATTTCTTTATGGCATATGAACCGGTCATTGGGGTTGAGGTGCATGCACAGCTCCGGACACAGACCAAACTTTTTTGCGGGTGCCCCACCTTGTTTGGATTACCTCCCAATACACAAGTCTGCCCAGTCTGCTTAGGCCTACCGGGTAGCCTGCCAGTTTTGAATCAACGAGCTGTGGAAATGGCCGTTCGGACAGGCCTGGCTCTCAATTGTGAGTTGACCTTGGCCAGTCAATTCTCCCGAAAAAACTATTTTTATCCAGACTTACCAAAGGGCTATCAAATCTCTCAGTACGATTTGCCCATCTGTGGTCCAGGATGGTTAGAAATCTCGGTGAAAGGAAAGACCAAACGTGTTCGGATCACACGAGCGCACTTGGAGGAAGATGCTGGGAAAAGTGTTCACGAAGAAGGTGCAGAAGGCAGTCACGTTGATTTAAATCGAACGGGGACACCGCTGTTAGAAATCGTGACGGAACCAGATCTCCATTCGTCAGATGAAGTTGATGCGTATTTGAAGGCGTTACGAGATCTCTTGGTCTATTTGGATGTGTGTGATGGCAATATGGAGCAGGGAAGTTTTCGCTGTGAGCCGAATATCTCACTCCGGCCTCAAGGCCAGGAAAAGCTGGGCACAAAAGTAGAATTGAAAAATATCAATTCATTTCGTTTTGCCAAAGACGCGCTAGAATATGAAATGAGTCGTCAAGCCGAACTGCTGAGTGATGGAGGAGTTGTTGTTCAAGAGACGCGGCAGTGGGATGTCCAAAAAGGCCAGACCGCCGTGATGCGCAGCAAAGAAGGCGCGCATGATTATCGCTATTTCCCTGATCCCGATCTGTTGCCTGTCACTCTTGATTCTGAGTGGATCGAAGAACTTCGTGCCACCATTCCTGAATTGCCTTCCACTCGTTTGCAACGATTTACCCAAGAATATGAATTGTCAGAATACGATGCGACGATTTTAACCGATTCGAAGGGCGTCGCTGATTACTTCGAAGCCTGTGTGAAATTTTTCCCCCATCCAAAAACGGTGAGTAATTGGGTGACGGGAGAATTGCTTCGCGAACTGAATGCTGCGGGCACGTCAGCTGAAGATTCTCCTGTGAGTCCTGAGCGGTTAGCCGAACTTTTACAATTGGTTGATGCGGGCACGGTAAGCTTAAAAGGTGCGCGGGAATTATTTCCAGAACTCTATGCTTCGGAAATCGCTCCTGAACAATTGGTGAAAGACAAAGGTATGGTTCAAGTGTCCGACGAGGGGCAATTGTCGGGAATCATTGAGGACGTCTTGGCAAACCATTCAGCTCAAGTGGATCAATATCGTGGAGGGAAAGAGGCTGTGCTCGGTTTTTTAGTGGGCCAGGTGATGAAGGCTTCTAAAGGTACAGCCAATCCTGGGAAAGTGAATGAATTACTCCGACAAGCGCTCACATCTTGATCTAACGTCTTTTTCAGAGTACACATTAATGAGAGACACGAACATTCAGAGGAGCAGCGATCACGTATGAGTGTTATCGAAGGTATGACAGCCCGTATGATTCTCGATTCTCGCGGCAACCCTACGGTAGAAGTCGATGTTCGGCTCGCAAGTGGAATGGTTGGACGAGCCGCTGTGCCATCTGGCGCTTCGACAGGAACACGTGAAGCGTTAGAACTGCGTGATGGAAATAAAAAGAGATGGATGGGCAAGGGTGTTGACAAAGCTCTTGCGGGAATTCATAAGCACATGGTGCCAGCGCTCCATGGGATGGATGCGCAGGATCAGGGTGCAGTCGATGCCCAGCTTATCCAATTAGATGGAACCAAAGGGAAAACGCGTCTTGGAGCAAATGCCACGCTTGGAGTTTCGCTGGCCGTGGCTCGCGCAGCGTCACAAGAATTAGGGTTGCCCCTATTTCGATATCTCGGCGGTATCTCTGCGAGAGAATTGCCGGTTCCCATGATGAACATCATTAATGGTGGAGCGCATGCGGATAACGGTCTGGATATACAAGAATTTATGATCATGCCGGTCGGTGCGAAGAGTTTTCATGAAGCGCTTCGAATGGGGACAGAAATTTTTCATCATCTTAAGGCGCTCCTCAAATCCAAGGGCTTAAGCACGGCTGTCGGTGACGAAGGTGGTTTTGCTCCAGCCGTTAAATCAAATGAAGAAGCGTTGGATAGTATTCTCGAGGCTATTACTCGCGCAGGCTATAAGCCAGGACGCGATGTGGTGCTGGCCCTTGATTCAGCGGCGAGTGAATTTTACAAGAATAAGGCGTATCATCTTCGATCTGGTTCCTCCACGCAGAAAAAGTCTTCATCAGAGATGGTGGAGTATTATGCGAAATTAGTAAAAAATTATCCCATTGTCTCTATTGAAGATGGGTTGGATGAAAGTGACTGGAAAGGCTGGGAGGAGTTCACGAAGCAATTGGGGGATCGCGTCCAGCTGGTAGGGGATGATTTGTTTGTGACGAATGTGGAATTTTTAGGACGTGGTATTCGCCAAGGGATTGGAAATGCGATTTTGATAAAAGTGAATCAAATCGGAACCTTGACGGAGACAATTGAAGCAATGCGTATGGCTCAACAGGCCGGCTATGGAGTGATTGTGTCACATCGATCAGGGGAAACCGAGGACACGACTATCGCAGATTTGGCCGTAGGCTTGAATGCCGGACAGATTAAAACTGGCTCGTTGTCGCGGACTGATCGATTGGCCAAATATAATCAATTGCTTCGAATTGAAGAAATGCTGGGGAAGATGGCTGTGTTTCGTGGTCAAAGTGTTCTCCCTCTATAATCACAATATAAATTGATGCGGCCTAATAATAAGAAACAGACATCGCGAGGGTTTTGGGGCGATCTGCTTGAGCGCTTACCGATTGTTGGCGCATTTTTAATTATGAGCCTGTTGGCTGGGACGATGTTTTTTAATGCGGATGGGTTGCCGTTATACTTTCATGTCCGAGAGAACAGACAACAGTTGATCAAACAGATTGAACAATTGGAATACATGAATATCGCCATGCAGCAAGACATCGTGCGTATTCAAAGTGATCCTCAGCGCTTAGAAGAGCTCGCGCGCAATCGATTGGGGATGGTCCGTGAAGGCGAAACGGTCTATCAATTTGTCGAGCCAGCTCCTTCCTCAATTACGGCCCTACGTTAGTCGGCCACGTTGCCTCTTCTCCTCGTTCATATTCCGTACCGTTCTTAGGACATCATGTTTATATTTTCCATGGGATTCTCTCTATGAAATCAGGACAACTTGCGATTCTTGGCCGTCCGAATGTGGGCAAGTCCACATTATTGAATGCTTTAGTGCGCGAAAAAATTGCGATCGTTTCCGATAAGCCCCAGACAACGCGAATGCCGATTTTGGGGGTGGGCCATTATCCAGAAGGGCAACTCGTGCTGGTCGATACGCCTGGCCTCCATACTCCGCATCATCGACTCAATGCCCAAATGGTACAGGCGGCATTGGGAACGTTGATGGATTCTGATGTGGTGTACGTCCTCATGGATAGTCAGATGCCGCCAGGGCCTGGTGATCAATTTGTGATTGAACAAGTGATACAGGCAAATAAAGATCGTCCATTTCGAGCGGTCTTTTTGTTATTGACGAAAGCGGACGTCGTCTCAAAGTCGAGGTTCCTCCCGCTGATTGAGCAATTGCGAACTCGATACCCATGGACAGAGATTGTCCCCATTTCTGCGAAAACAGGTCTGAATGTGCCACGATTGGTCGAACTAACCTTTGGTTGCTTGGAAGAATCATCAGAGCCAATGTATGAAGAGGATTTTTTAACCAATCAATCCATGCGGCAAATGGCGGGGGAGATTATTCGTGAAAAGGTTCTGGCTTCCACACATGCTGAATTACCCTACGCCGTGGGTGTGTTCATTGAAGAGTTTCATGAAACCAAAAAGTTAACCACCATTCATGCCGTGATTCTGGTCGATAAATCTAGTCAAAAAGGGATTGTGATTGGGAAGGGCGGTAGTCGACTGAAGGATGTTGGGCAACAGGCACGTGAGGAGATGGAAAAACTTTTTTCTATGAAAATTTTCTTACAGATGTTAGTGAAAGTACAAGATGGATGGCGAGATAACCCACGAATCTTGACTGACTTAGGTTATGGCGTGTGAGAGGTTAGAAGGAAAAAGTTAGAAGTGAGACGAAAGGAAATTCGCAATTTTTTCCTTGTGTTTTTGCCTTCTCCTTTCTACTTCATGCTTCTCCCTTCTTACATCTCCCTTCGCACTGTTCTCTGAAGAGAATCTGCTGATGCCATTAATCCGAACTCGTGGGGTCATTCTTAAAAGTCAAAAGTGGGGGGATGCTGATCGCATCGTCACCATATTTTCTCCCAATTTAGGAAAAATTCGAGGTGCCGCCCGCGGAGCCCGCCGAATGAAAACGCGATTCGGTGGCGTGCTTGAACCATTTGGCGTCGTTGATCTCACGCTCTTTCAAAAAACTCCAGAGTCTTTAGGGCAGATTAGCCAGATTGACCTCGTGATGAGTTATGCGTCGATTCGAGAAGATCTCACGGTCATGACGGCAGCGGCCAGGATGGTCAAAATGGTCGAAGCCATCACGGTCGATCGTGACCCCAATCCCGGAATGTATGCGACCCTTGTCCATGGACTCGAATCGTTACGACCCGACAGCGATGTGGCATTGGCCGCACTTCTGTTTCAAATTCACGTGCTAGGGCATACGGGGTTCCGCCCACAATTTGACTCGTGTACGGAATGTGGAAAAGTGGGACATGACCAGAGACCTCAGTGGTTTTCTCCTCGTTTAGGAGGTGTGGTTTGCCAAGAATGTAGTCAGCAGGGAGTAGGGCGGATATTGTCCTTATCGAAGGGTAGTGTGGCTTTTATTGAGCAAGCGCGACGATTATCCATGCCAAATTTATCACGTTTGAAGGCTACCGGTAGCGTGCGCGTTGAAGTAGAAACGGCAATGGATGCTTATTTCTATGCGGTTGTCGGAAAATCTCTTCCCACATTTGAACAGTGGGTTTCCTAAGGGATCTGTCGGAAGTTTTCAACGGACCCTATATTGAAAAACAGAAGGATCAAATCAGATGCCAGATGAACAATCGCTTGAACCAAAAGATATGGAATGGCTCGATAATGGCGTTTTAAGTATCACGTGGAGTGATGGACATAAAGGAGTCTACCCGGTCAGGCATTTACGACAGAATTGCCCCTGCGCGGCCTGTGTCGATGAATGGACCGGAGAACGACGCTTAAAGCCAGATTCGATTCCCTTACTTATCCTCTTAGAAGATATCGAACCTGTCGGACGCTATGCTTTTCGAATCAAATGGAGTGATGGCCACGACACCGGACTCTATTCCTATACCTCCCTCCGCAGTATGTGCCAATGTGATATCTGTGTTCCAAACAAGCCAAAAAAGAAAGAGTTAATGTAAGCTCTTCAACTCAACCTTCCTTTAATGTACGACTCACCAATTTTTTAGCGGACTAAGCGCACGTGCTGAATAATGAGGATATCAAGGGGCATATTTCGTCAGAAATACGCTTTACGGCAGGGTCTTTGGGTTTGTTCAAAAAAAATCGTCCAGCAAGGCCGCAGCATGTTTGACGTGCGGAGCGTACTCTCAGTACGTGAGGACGGGAAGCTGTCTACCTGCCTGCGCGAGGCCGCTTCGGCAGGCATGGAACCACTAGCCTGTCAGGCGTAGCCTTTGGCGAACGCTGGCGGTTTTTCCAACAGACTCTAAGTGTGCGTGAAATACGAATAAGGCAGGGCGCTGGGCTCTCGTCAAGTTATCGACGAAGCTGAAGCTCAACGAACCGGCTAAGCTATTGGAGAAGCGTGCGGTTGGATGAAAGCGAGGCGGGCATGATGCCGGAGAATTGCTCAATGGCTTGAGTGGCCTTTGAGACATAGAATGCATACTGCGGTTCTGGAAAACTCTTCACGGTGTCCTGAAATACGAAAAGAGACGTTTTCCAATCACCGGATTGCTGGGCCACTTCGGCAATACGAATAGAGCAGGAGGCAGCCATGGCACGCGGATCGACAGAAAGTCGAGAATTTCTCGTACTGGCCAGTTCTTTGATGAAATCTGGAATAGATATAGGGGAGTCATCAAGCGAAAGCGGTTTTGGAGCCGAATGTAAGGCTTGAAGATTCTCTTGCATGTCTTGAGTATTGGATCCGTTCAGGCAAGCATTGTAGGTATCCCATAAGCCAATGAAGCCATCGTTTTCAAGCGCCAGTTCTCCAGGGTTGGTTGGCTGGAAGCTTTGGCAGCCCACGAGAAGGAGGCAAGCCAAAGTTAGGATTAATTTCTTTGAGTTTAGGATCAATTTCTTGTTCATCAAAAGCCTTAACATTATCGATTTTTTGGTACGAAACATAGCAACGTTTAATATTTTGCAAGTTGTATGCTCGAAAGAAAAAGCATAGAAACAGGCGATTTATTGAGCTTTAGAGCTGAAAGGCATAGGGGTAGGCTCCACTGTCGTATTTTCTATGCCACAGCGTGATGTATTTGTGCCACAGGTGTTTCCTGGTGAATTCTCGTTGAATCCGCGTGTTTTTTTTGAAATTAATGTAGAGGATTAATATTTTAGCCCTATGGAAATGTAGGCCTTGAGTCTATGAGATGTGGTGAGATGGTGTGATTTGTCGCTGAGCGCAATCCAATCTCGTGGTGCGCTTTGTGAAACATGTGGACCGATAAGCGAGCTTCTCAGGACTAAGCTTGGGCAAGGGTGATGACTCTTCTTCTTGATCCTGAGTCACTCCTGACTCTCCAGGAATGTGGCGATGGCTTTCAGGATCTCAGGGGCACTCACTAAATCTGTGTGTCCCACTTCGTCATATTCCTGAATGATCGTTGGCAGCGTTTCGTGGTATGCAGCGGGGAGTGTGGCTGATGGTACGGTCACTGTTCCATCTCCATCTGTGTAATCGGTTGTTGGGTTGTCCGCCGTCCGGTGCTCCTCAGAGTCCGAATCTCTAAAAACCAGTGAATCTCGACCTTTGGTTTGGTCTCCCAGCCATACCCCCTTGCTCAAAGTTGGCGTACCCTTTCCGTAAATATAGAGAAGAGGCGGCTGTTGTTTGATTGATGATGTGGCGAGCGTGGCCTGAAGGAGCCTGAGAAATCGTTCTGATCGGCGAAGCCAGAGTGATGTATAGGCGTTACGTCGTTGGATAATCTCTTTGGAGAAGGCTTGGCTTGTATTGAGCAGCCCCCACTCAGCTTGTCGCCAGCGTGCGGCGTTTCTGATCATGCCTCTTAACGATTCTCCTTCGGGTGAGAGCAATTCATCAGACTCGGAAATGGGTAAGGTGTAATAACTAGAAGGGAATGACGAATAGGCCTCAGCGCTTAACAGTGACGAATTGAGGCCGACGGTCACCCCAAAGTTCATGTTCCGAAGCGAGTGCATCACGCCGAGGTAAGGTACTCCAGCCATTATCACGCTCTGGAGCGATTCGGCTCCTTCCCAAGTTTCAATTGCAGAATCAATAGCTTGCGTCCCATACCGCAAGTAATAGCTGACAATTAGGCCGCCCATGCTATGCGCGACAATCGATATGTCTGTCTTGCCTTCTTCCTTGAGGCGATGGATGAGCGCGTCTAAGTCCCGAACGGTTTCCATGGGATCTCTGCGCCAATCGTAGGCAAAGGGAACGACATGCCGACTCTTGTTGCTGGAAAGATCTAGCTGGTCAAGCAAGGAGCGATACGCGTTGATCGAGTAGAAGAGAGGAATGACGGTGACTTCATCAAGAATAGAGCTGGGGGCCAAGTTGAGGGTTCCCTCAAGTGGCAAGCCAGGCACGGGAAGGGTCAAAGGCTGTGAGCCGAACAGGGCTTGGCTAAGGGAAATGAAGATGAGGTCGCCATTCGTCTCGTTTGTTAGGCGTGTACCGTAATATCCCGGGATGACAATGACTGCGGACTCAGTGTCGTGATCTAGATTTGGTTGGTCCGTTGGTTGCCTGTGACATCCAGTCAGCGACATGAGGATGGTTAGAGTAAGGAGGTATTTCGTGAGAGACGTCGTTATTCGGTTCATGATCGATCTAGGTGAAGTTCCACTTTTAGTTTTTTCAGTTCCGGCTTGTTTCTCCTAACGTAAAGTTGCTGGTGAAATATTGCAATCGAGAAATGAGTGGGTGTGGGTAGGTGGCGATTCGTAAAAAGAGATAACGCCGCGAGGAACTCATTGGTATCTCTCGATTCTCGAGTGGGGAATCGTGGATCTTGTTGTGGGGGAGTTGGGCGGGGCGATATTTTTCGGATAGGGTGGGGCAAGTGCGTGGGAGCTCGGTTTCATGTTGGCTTAAATCTTGAGGTTGAATGCAAGCTTCAAAGAACTGAAATACATGAAGTATGGGTTTACATTAGGCCTTATTTGATAACTTGTGGATAAATAATTAGCTTTAATTTCCTATCATGTGAATAACTCGACAGTTAAAGATTTACTTTATATTTTGTGTAATTGAAGTGCGAAAAGGCTATTAATTATTGGCTTATTGAATTTCTATGGTTGAACAAGTTTGATCGCCGCCAGCTGATATTTTTAAGACGAAGAAGACTCTGAAGACGATCAAGCCAAAATGTGGATTCATCTTGGCTTGGGAGTATGTGTTGTTGATCAGAGCTTTGTGAAGGAAAAAGTGACAGCTGTTCAGGCCGATGGGAAAACCTATTACGTCGAATAAAGAGAGACCTGATTCGAGTACGTCGTTGAAGGCAGTCAGGGAATAAGGTCTGAGATCTTGGCAACATGTGACCCTCTTTCTGTGAGTATGGATAAGAAAATTGTAGTCATCCGCAATGGCGAATGACGCCGATTACGACACCTTCGATCACAAACTCATCTGACGATGTGACGATAATCGGCGCCATCGTAGTATTTGCTGGATGTAATTCGACCTGGTTCTCTTTTAGGTAATATTTCTTAATGGTGGCGTCATGGTTCACTAAGGCCACCACCGTCTGTCCGTTTCTGGCGGTCTGTTGTTTATGGACGACCACAAGATCGCCAGGAAGAATCCCTTCGTCTCGCATCGACTCGCCTTTGACTCGCAACGCAAAATTGTCACCAGATGGCAACATCGATGGTGGAACCTCCACAAGCTCAGATTGGGCAATCGGCTCAATCGGATTTCCTGCCGCCACGACTCCAACCATAGGAATCTGAGAAGGGGAGTCGAGTTGCGAAAGAATAGCTTCGACCACGCCAGGGATCCGTCGCGTTCCACATTCGTAGCGAGTAACCGTCATGCGGGTGATGTGAAGGCGATCAGCCAGTTGAGATTGCGTCAATCTCAATCGCTGGCGAATTTGGCGAAAGGAGTTAGGTAGCATGTATCCAATGGTTACATATCGGTTGTGGAGGAGTCAAGAAGAGTGATTAGCCAATTTTTCTTCAATGGGGAAGCGTTGGATAAGTCAGGAAATGGAGAGAAAAAGGAGGTATCGCAGTAGGATAATAAGGCTTGCTCGTTTATTTTGAGTATCTTAAGATCATCATAGTAAGGTGACAATTTTTGAGGAGATCGCATTCTTATGGAAACATCGAACATTAAAGATCGAGCACATGAATTGGTTGATAAGCTTCCTGAAGATTCGACATGGGATGATTTGATGCATGAGATCTATGTGCGGCAGGCTATCGAAGCAGGCCTTGCGGATAGCCAAGCAGGGCGGACATCTGACGTGAAAGATGTTCGTGCCGAATTTGGACTTCCTCGGTGAATGTTCAGTGGACTGTTACCGCACTTGAACATCTTCGCTCCATCCATTCCTACATTGCTCAAAGTTCTCCGCGCTATGCCCAAAGAATCGTCGACCGCTTGACGAGGCGATCGCAACAAATTTCAGAATTTCCTTTGTCTGGTCGTATCGTCCCAGAAGCCGAGGCCAAGCAAATTCGGGAAGTCATGGAAGGGCCCTACCGTCTGATCTATTACATCAAATCTGATCAAATTGATATTTTGGCGATGATTCATGGAGCGCAACAGACTCCGTGGAGTCAGTAATCTTAGAAATACTCTCTTGATACGGTAGTGTGAGTCGTTCATTCAGAGAAGAGCACACAATTTTTGATGAATGGTGCTACCGCCATGAGCTCAGATTGGGGAATGGCCTCAATCTAGGATTGAACATCGATCTGAAAGATATCTAGAGCTCGGCCTCGGATGAAATTTCTCCTTTCTTGTCCATCATTTTTCATCCCTGTCTGCCAACATCCGCTCATTCAATAACCCTATTCTGGCTTAGCGGTTATTTGTCGATGCCGGGTTTCACCCCGGCGGATGAGCCACTTTTGTTTCGGTAAAAGTAGCCAAAACCATTGAGGCCTCATCCGGCCTCAATCAATGAGATGAACGCCAACCACGAGAGGGCGAGCCAACTCGCTGCGCTCAAATAAGGTTCGCCGGGTAATGAGTCGTCCATCCTGAGGGCCGGATGACAGGCGCCGCACCTTGGTAGACGAGCAGGGCAAAGAGACAAATGAAAAAATGCGGAACTCTATATTCTGAATGATCGCATCCGACCCTTGGGTCAACTGGAAAGCCATCAGAAATTAGGAACGGAAAGAACGTGTTAAACCCGATAGCGGTGCATTATGGTTATGTCGAAAGGCAGGTCGAAATTGAGAGTTGCATTTATGCTCAAAAAGCAGGCATGAAGTCTTCATATAGCCAATTCATGTAACAGATCCCAGTAGTCGGTTGCATTGTGGACCTATTTTTATTGCCCTGGTTTAATTTTCGATTTGGCAAAAAGCGAAAATTGAATGTGACCTGAGAGTCTGACAATCTAAGAACTGCTGCTGACTAATGATTGATGGTCGCAACCCGACCCTAAACGGACGTGTCGTTTCTCTCATTTCTGGGTTACCTCCAATCAAAAATAGCTATCTCCGTTGCTCGATGTCAGAGGCTTCGTCTCCCCCTCCTTTTGTCGTAAAGCTCTGGTAGAGTTGCAAGATGTCCCTCACCCTGCTGCAGACCCTGACCAGTGAGGCGGTCTTAGACGAGGCCTATGTATGGCTGTGTCGGCAACGGAAGGGGTGGCCCGATACAGCGGATGTGTGGGATTTTCGGCGGCAGTGGCCCACCGAGAAAGTCAGGCTACAACAAGAGCTGGCTGACGGCACCTATCAAATCGGGTTACTCAGTCGCACCATGCTTGCCAATGGCGAAGAGGTGGATCTCTGGTCGGCGCGGGATGCGTTGGTGATGAAAGCCCTCACGATTGTGCTGCAATCCGTGTTACCCGTCTCCGTTCGCTGCACACATCTCAAAGACCATGGAGGGTTGAAAGGAGCCGTACGCCAGGTATAAGCCCACGTCGCCACGCATCCGTTTGTCTTCAAAACTGATGTGCAATCGTACTATGCTTCCATTGATCATCATCGACTCTTGAACATACTCGCCCCACATATTTCTGAATCCACGATCCTCAGCCTTGTCGGCCAATATTTGAAGCGACGAGCGGAGCGTGGAGGATTGGTGTGGGAGTATCGGCAGGGCATTCCGCTGGGCTGTCCGTTGAGTCCCTTGTTGGGTGCGGTGATGTTGACTAGATTGGATAAGCAGATAACCCAGGAAGGCGTACGGTACGTGCGCTATATGGATGACATCCTGGTCATGGCCACGACACGCTGGAAACTGAAGCAGGCCATTCGCCAAGTGAAGGAGGGATTGGCTCAGTTGGGATTGACCACCCATCCCGACAAAACCTGGGTAGGCAGGGTCAAACAAGGGTTTAATTTTTTAGGGTACCATCTCAATCGAGATGAAGTGACCGTGGCAAAGGCTACAGTCGAGCGATGCGTGACACGGATACGCCGGCTTTATGAGCAAGAGCGGGGAAAGCCTTTTCGACCTTCCCCGCTTGGAGTGTACGTGTCCCGGTGGTGGCGATGGGCGGAAGGGGGATTACCCGACTTGGGACCCCTCACGTCGCCGTTGCTGCCACCGATAGCCCGCAAGGCCCAGGAGGCCTGAGGCAAGTAACAACATGGATGTGGGTTCAGGTACTGGGGTTTGAGTGAATGTGCCACTCGCTCCCGGCGGTGGCGTTCCACCTGTTAACAGGGCTGCCGTCCACGTTCCTCGTGGTAGCGGGGTGCTTAAGGGTCCCACGATTTGTATAAAAATACGGTTTTGGATGTCCATCCCCGATGTTAAGGTAATTATGTCCGTAAACCCCAATGGAGCGTTGTCAAAAATAAAACGTGTTGAATCGGTATAAACGTCGCTGGGGCTGTAGGTCATGCCGTTGAAATTCAATGTATAATTAATGACTGAATTGGGTCCACCATCCGGCACCGAAAAATCGAGTGTCGCAGTGCCTGTGACGGGGCCGCTGAACGTGTATAAGGTGGGAATGGCATACACGGTGCTCCCAAAAGTGCCGATCATGATGAGGGTCACGGCCATAGATACGAAGAATGTTTTCATCTGAGGGCTCCTTGGAAATCAGGTGATGTACGACCGACGAAAGCTGCTCCGGAACTCTCCCGATCGTGAGATTTTGCTTCGATGTTCCCGGCCCGTCCTTGGCTAGAATGGATGAACTATAGCCACGCATTGCGCCATAAATAAAGGGGACAAGCCTCTCCCCCACTAGTGGGCCTCTGTCGGGCATCGCTTCTAACGCCACACGACGTGGTGTCCACCTACTGGGGTGTGGTTCTCGTTCTTTTGGGGTATACGCCTGACTTCCGATGCCTCGCTGGGGTCAGTTCACAAATGACGACAACCGATGGGTATCCGCCGCTGGCGTAGCGCGATGGCCGGACTGAATCAAACGAGCTGTGCCCTCCATCGCTTCCGCCTGATTCTCTCTGCCCGACATCTGTTGGTGGGGCTCTGTTCGGACGCGTGGAGAAACGGAGTGAACCTTGTATGCGGCGAGCGCGGTGATGCGCACTCCTCATGCACGCGGCCGCAAGAGCATGCCGTCGGTGGGCCGCATCCTCAACCCTTTGTGGTGGCCCCTTGGGATTCCAAAGCGGACTAAAAGAAGGTTTTGCGAGAAAGGAGATTACGAACAATATGGAACCTCGGGAACTAGTGAAAAACTGGGTATTAGCATTCAACCGTGCCGATGCAGATGATGTGGCAAAGTATTACGCCGAAGATGCGGTTAATCATCAGGTGGTGCAAGAACCAGCAATGGGTCGCAACGCCATCAAAGAGATGTTCGATCGGGATTTTGGCCGCGCCACAATGATTTGCCAGATTGAGAACATTTTTCAGGACGGAGATTGGGCGATACTGGAATGGAAAGACCCGAAGGGATTACGTGGGTGCGGATTCTTTCACATCGTTGATGACCACATAGTCTTTCAACGCGGCTATTTCAATGCACTTTCATTCTTACGTCAACAGGGCTTGCCGCTTCCCACAACATGATCGCTGTACGGCCGCTTCTAGCCGACTGTGGAAGTCCAGGAAACATATGAGGATAGCTTTCTCGCTTTCAGTTTTAATTTTCGCTATCCGGAAAAGCGCAAATTAAAAGCCCCATATAATCAATCAGGTGAATTCTTCAATGCCAACTATTCTGCTTTCCCGGCGATAGGTAAGAAAGCGAAATCGCTCGGATGCTCTGGAGCACGGGTAAAACCGTCTGGCAAGTAACTCAGAAATCTTCACTCATAGTTACGCTATGGGCATTCGGGTACCTTTTTAAGGAATCTCAGGTTGTTAATAAAATGAAAATTTTTTTAAATCAATAACTTATAAATTCACTGCATTTCTTGATGATGGCCAAAATGTAACCGTTCTCCTAAGCGAAGTGTTACATGTTCAGTATTGTTTATCATCTCATTTGTCTATTCGATTGTTTAAGCCCTAGGTTCCTTTGTTTGAGCTCTGCGCCCTTCACCTCTTTCCTATGTCCGACGCCTGCTGTTCGGCTTTTGGGTCGGACGCCTAAATCACCTGACGGGCCTTGTCTGAGCGCAGCGAGTTGGCCCGCCCTCCTCAAGCTTTGCGTCCGTCCCATCTGATCTGACCGAACTGGGCGTCGATGGTTTTCCCACCTTTTGCCGAAACAAAAGGTGGTCGGCTGCCGGGCCGACACCCGGCAACATCAATGAGCTTGGTGGACCATGAAGTTGGAAAATCTTATCCACTGATCGTCATCGTTCACAACGTGATGCGGAGGAGTGTCTGTTTCAATTGATTCGGTTTGTTGTATCTTAACCCGGTTCATTCTGAGTTGGTCATAATCCCGTGGCCTAACCCTGCAGCAGTCACCGCGCGTACCTGGAGTGATAGGCGCTGCCGTGGCGCTCTAGGGACTGGATGTTGAGCTATTTTGCTACATCTAATTGCCAGGGATCTTGCTTGTGATGGTTTTCTAGATGAATGTTTCGTTCCTTTCGATTTTTTCTAGATGACTTCTTTAGAAAATTGGTAATGTGAGAAGGCAGAAGAGAGTACAACCCTCAATTGTCATTTTCGAAACCAATCATGAAAAAACATATTACCTTGGTGATCGACGATCCTCTTGTGCGTGACGCGCACACGGTTATTCTGCGCTTAGTGAAAAACGCGAACGGACGGGCGCTTTTTGTCGGAGGGTGTGTTCGAGATTGGCTTCTGGGTCTGACACCTAAGGATTTTGATATTGAGGTCTATGGCATTCACCCCAACCACCTTGTCGAGATTCTTTCGAGTCAGTTCCCTCTCGATTTGGTCGGAGAAGCCTTTGGTGTCATCAGGCTGAAGGGATTGCCGATTGACATCGCTCTCCCACGGCGGGAATCGAAAAGAGGGTTAGGACATAAGGGGTTTGCTATTCACTCTGATCCTTTTATGTCTTTTGATGAGGCTGCGAGTCGACGAGATTTCACGATCAATGCTATGGCCTGGGATCCAGAAACCCAGGAATTATTGGATCCTTTTGGCGGGTTATCCGATCTTGAGCAGAACGTGCTTCGCCATACCACGGAACATTTTCAAGAAGACCCGCTACGTGTTCTTCGTGGTCAGCAATTGGCTGGAAGATATTCGTTAACAGGAGCGCCTGAAACGCTTGAAGTGTCGCATAACATATTGTCCGAATATCAGACCCTTCCGATCGAACGTATTTGGGGAGAGTGGTACAAATGGGCATCCCAATCCGTTCTCCCTTCAGCTGGATTGACGTTTCTTCTTCAAGCCGGCTGGATTCAGATGTATCCCGAGCTGAAGTCGTTGATTGATTGCCCTCAGGAACCACGGTTCCATCCAGAAGGGGATGTGTGGACTCACACCTTGTTGGTTACGGATGAGGCCGCTTTGATAGCGGAACGAGACGGACTCCCTCAAGGCGAGCGGGCTATCTTAGTGCTTGCGGCTCTTTGCCATGATTTGGGAAAGCCCGAAACAACGGAAACGATTGATGGCCGCATTCGGTCTCGTGGCCATTGTGACACCATAGAGATTTTTCAAGATTTCTTGGCTCGACTTGGTGCGCCGTCAAGTGTGATGGAGCGGGTCGTCGTCTTATGTCGATACCATCTTACGCATGTTGATTTTAAAGATTCCCTGCGGCATGTGCGAAGACTGTCGGTGGCGTTGGCGGCTGCAGGTGAAACACTTGCCATGCTCGGTCGGTTAGTCGAGGCCGACCACAGCGGTCGTCCTCCGCTATCAAAAGAGTTGCCCGCTAATATGAAAGCGATGTTAGACGTGGCAGAAAGCCTCAATATTCAAAGTCAGCGCCTTGAGCCTTTACTCTTAGGAAGGCACTTACTTGAACTAGGGTTTTCGCCAGGTCGAAAGATGGGTGATATTCTCCAACTAGTGTTTGAGAAACAACTGAACGGAGAGGTTCAAAGTTTAGAAGAAGCCAAAGAATGGGTGAGAAGGAATTGTGAGTGATCAACATTTTTTAATTCCTCCGGCGCTCCGTTTAATATTGGGCCTGATGAAAAAAGCCGCCAGCCTTCGCCACGACTACGACTGACAAGCTAGCGGTTCCATGCCTGACGAAGCGGCCTTGCATAGGCAGGTCGCACATTTTCCGTGCTCACCTACAGAAGGTTCGATCCGCCCGAAACAAACGTTTCGGCCTTGCTGGACGGATTTTTTTGAATCCTCGCAATGCCGGTGATAGCGAACACATTCCTGAGTTTGTTAGCCCCTTGATATTCATTCCGCTCAAAAATTTCAATTAGCGAAGTAAGATTAACGCTCGGCCTTTCTTGGCATGAACAAACCGGAGATTTATGACAAGATCTAGTCATATAGGTGGGTTGGCTAGAGAGCTCGAGGTGAATAGGCTTTAGCCATATATTCCTTTCATATTTCTATATATAGATGGGGGCTGCTTGAATCGTCATATTCGGGTGGCTCCTTTTTTCATAATCAGAGAGGTGACGATAATGTCAGATGAAGGTATGCAGAACATGCATTGGGGTTTTCAGATTTTACCACATGCGATCATTGTTCGAATTTTTGGAAACGTCAATCCGTCTTTGAGTGAGATGTTTGAGCAAGCGACGGAACGGGCGACTAGGCTGAACAACCGACAAGTGGTCATTGATTTTTCTGATGTTGAATCCATTGATCCCATAGGACTTGTGCTGTGTGGATTTGGATTGCATAATTTTCGACAACTCGGTATTCCTGTTGCTCTTGTGAAGCCTCCTGCTTCCCTTCTTCCTGTGTTGCAGCAACATGGTCTCCCTGAAATCCCCCCGGTGTTTCAAGAAGCACAAACAGTTCCCAATCTCAATTAAGGGCATTTCAAAAAACCGTCTTATTTCGCGAATGCGGCGTCAGCCTCGTGCTCAAATCCTCATGTATTCGCTCATACACTGCGGATTTGTGCGTGTGGTTTCCTTGCACTCACAAAACAATCTTGGTTTTTAGACGTTCCTTTACATCTGATCTGGCTCGGTCGAACGCGTGTGCGCCAGAGCGGCTTTCTTCTGTTTTCTTCCTAGCGTTCTCAATAATGATAAATGGGCAAAAAAAAGGGACTTGGCTGAGCCAAGTCCCTTTTATATTTAGGTAGTTTGAAGAACGTTAGAGTTGGCGCAAGGCTGCAATTCGATCTTCAATGGGGGGATGTGTCGAAAAAAGCTGCATGAAACTTTGGGATTGTCCTGAAATTTTCATGGTCGCTAGAGCGTCTTTGGATTCGTATTGGAATTGTGTCCGTTGCACCCATCGATCAATGCCTTCTAATGCAGCAATCATATGTTGACTCCCAACTGTATTTGCGGCAAATCGATCAGCTGCGAATTCGCGGCGACGTGACCACCAGCCGATGGGTATCATCGCTAAGACTGACAGTACGATTTGGAGAAAGAAATATGTTGCATAATATAACATGATGTTACGCTCACCAAGCTGGCGAGCGACTGTCCGGCTAATAAAGTAGACAAACGTATTCATGAGTCCAGCGAGGACTGTCGTGGTAAACATATCTCCGTTATAGACATGGCCCATCTCATGAGCGATGACCGCTCTGACTTCTCCTTCATTTAAATGACTCATCAGTCCGGTCGAGACGGCGACCATTGAATTATTTTTTGATGGACCAGTGGCAAATGCGTTTGGGTCAGGCGATTCATAAATCCAAACTTCTGGCATTGTGATGTCTAGTTTGGCTGAAATTTTTTGAACGGTTTCATACAACATCACCTCAGCTTGGCCTCGTGGTTCGGTAATTTGCGTGCAATCAATAAACATCCTCGCCATCTGTTTAGAAAAGGCTAAGCTCATAAACGCCCCGCCAAACCCTATGACAAAGGACCATAACAAGTCCTGTTGAGAAATTGAGCCTCGTAGGTCAATACCAAAAAAAACAGGAAGGACAAATTCTGACAACACCGTGAACGAAATAGAAAGTGTGATAAAGATGAGGATATTGCCAAGTAGTAATAACCCAATACCTTTGAATTTTTTCATAGTCTAACTCCCTTATGCAGCTGTCCTACTGTCGTAAGTGATGATTGTATGATTCATGAAAATAATATGATTGGAATGTTGAAAAAAGCCACCAGCGGTGTTCTCGCCCTTTGGTCGTGCTCACGTACTATAAGTACGCTCCGCTCGCCAAAAGTGCTGTGGTCTTGCTGGAGGACTTTTTTGACCATTCCTGTCGGAGCTTGATGTCAGTATTGATATGAGGCATATATCAGCTATTCCCTAGAAATATACAACAGCTCCGTGATTGATTCATATTTCTCAAGTGTTATTCTACCAGGTTTTGATCATTTCTTGCTTCTCTAAAGATAACACTGAGAAATTGAGAGTCAAGAATCGGGATCAGGTGACCATTCCTACTTAAATCGTTATCATACGGGTATGATTTTGACTTGGAGGTATGCCATGTCCTCTTCATATTATACACGTTTTGTGTCGGTTCTTGCTTTGACCGTCATTTTTTCTGGCCAGAACGCACTTGTGCTATCTGAGGAACTCTCGGCAGAAAGCGCAGAGTCAACTTCAGGAAAGATTGTGATTGATATGGAAAGTTATGTGTTTTCTCCTTCTGAAATTTCGGTCGCTGTTGGTACGCCGTTTACGTTGCTATTGCGCAACCAGTCTTTCTTGGTTCCTCATAATTTTTTATTGGACGATCCTAGTGGTGTACGAATATTAGGCGTTGATATTTCTAGTGGAGAAAACCAGTCTCACACGCTGACATTGACCGAGCCTGGGATCTATCCATTTTATTGTGATAAACAATTGCTCTTTTTCCCAACTCATCGTGAGGAGGGGATGGAGGGTCATCTCATCGTCCAGTAACGTGAATGCTGAAAAAAGCTGCCAGCTGCGTTCTCGTCAATTTGCCGTGCTCACGTACTTCACGTACGATCCGCTCGTCAAAAGTCCTCAGGCCTTACTGGTCAGCATTTTTGAGCATTCCCGGCTTCACCTGATGTCTTTTGTTTTCCAGTAAGTACGACTTTTGCTGGGTCGTGTTTAATTAGTTTATTTCCTAACGTATGTCCCTTTCTTCATCTGATCGTGCACTCTTGGGTGATGTGCTCAAGCGTGTCTCTCGTTCATTTTATCTCACCCTCAGGGTCTTGCCTCAAGCCGTTCGTTCGCAAATTGGTCTTGCGTATTTGTTTGCGCGCTCGGCCGATACGATTGCTGATACGGGTGAATTAGATGATGTCGTTCGCTTGCAGTGCTTACAGCAACTGAAGCAACAGTTTGGAAGTGAGGCGCCTGTATGGAATCTCATTGAGAAGATCCAAGAGCAAGTGATCCCAAAGCTTACGAATACAGATGAACGACGACTCCTCGAACAACTCGAGCAATGTTTTCAAATGTACCTCAGGTTGAGTCGGGTGGATCAGTTTGAGATTACACAAGTGGTCTCGGTGTTAATTGGTGGAATGGAGTTTGATCTCCAGGAATTTCCCAAGAGCCACGAACACACGGTTCATGCATTAGCAGACGTACAGGATTTTGAATACTATACCTATGCTGTCGCGGGGTGCGTAGGTGAGTTTTGGACGAAGATGATGTGTGCGCATCTTCCAGGAATGAAACGCTGGGAAGAGTCAACAATGAGCCCACTTGGTATTCGTTATGGCAAGGGGCTGCAGATGGTCAATATTCTTCGCGATATTCCACAAGATCTCAAGAACGGTAGATGTTATATACCAGAGATATTGCTCAAGCAGGTGAACTTGTCGCCTGAGCAACTGCTTGACCCGTCGGCGTCACGAGCATTTCGTCCGTTGTTTCGGCAATTGATTCAAGAAGCGCGGGATCATCTGGATCAGGGTTGGCAATATACGATGGCGATTCCTCGTTTCGAGGTACGGCTGCGACTCGCGTGCATGTGGCCTCTTTTGATTGGCATTCGAACGTTACAAGCGTTGTCGATGAATCAACACCTGTTAGATCCCAATGAATCCATCAAGATTGCACGACGCGACATCTATGGCATTGTGGCCATGACGGGACTCACTGGTGGGTGTACGACTGTCGCCACAGCGTATTGGGGCTATTGGCGAAAACGAATTATCTAATTTATTCTTGTTTGGGACTGAGGAGTTTTTCGCCTTTGCGGAAGACGCCGTAAATGGCTTGAGTCGGGCAGGCATCCAAGCACAGCCGACAGGTTTCTAAGCATCGAGAGGAATCAAATTTATAGGGCGGTGTTGAAAGCCAAGACCCAGTCGGGCACACGGGAACACAAACCGCATTGTGGTTGCAACGGTCTGGGTTCCTAAGCAAATGATCTCTTCTTACCATCATAGGGCTGACTCCTTCAAATAAGGCTCCAGAAAACATTTCTAACATATTCATGATGAGCGAGGACTTTCGTTATCCCATTGAGTCACAAGTTTTCGAATGTGGGATTTGAGTTCAGGAATTCGTTCGAGATTGTTGTCGATTGCATTCAGAATATTTTCCAAGCGTGCGGTTCGTCCGGCCTCTTGGTCGACCAACGTGAGACGGTCATATTCTTGAAACGCTTCAGCATGCGTGTCTTCCAGATGTGGGCGAGCAGCGAGGAGTCCGGCTGTCACCATTTGAGGTTCGTCATGGGCTTGGGGTGTCACAATAAATTTCCCCTCAGAGAGTAGGAGCACGGTATGACGAGCCTGCTCAGGAATTGGAATGATGCGCTCAATGCAGGATCCGACGCCTTGCTCCCATGACGAGAGCCACCCGGGAAAGGTTTTCAGGTACGCCACTTTCTTTAAGTTGGCGTTCCATTTTGCTTCATTACCCATTAGAGAAATTGCTGTCGTTTGAAGGAACTCTATTGTTTCGTACGGTGAGTATTTCGGTTCAGTCGTGAAAGAGAATTTTTGTAGAAGGAAATGTTATGCTTTGACCATGGGAAGCGAACCGTTTTTCCCGGGCATGAGCAATCGATCCACGATTTCCCCTTTACCAATATGCCGTTCCATGATTTCTGTGACATCCGCTTCTTTCCCGACCCAATACCAGACCCCTTCGGGATAAATCACAACACTTGGGCCATATTCGCATTGATCCAAACATCCAGCTTTATTTGCTCGGACGATTCCTTTTAGTCCGAGACGTTCTACTTCTTTTTTAAAGAAGGCATGCAACCCCACTGAACCCAATGCCGCACAACACCCTCGTGGGTCACCTTTGGGGCGTTCATTGATGCAGACAAAAATATGGTGTGTGAATTTACTCATCAAAGAGACATTTGTGATTAATAAAACCCTAATAAATTGGATAACAAGCTGAGGCAATCTTACCTGAGGTTTCTTGAAGCTGTCTAGGTAAATGTCGGTCATGAGCTGTAAGTGCATCAATAGTAGCCGTCGATATTTTAGAAGAGAATTTTTCGTTGATTTTTTCAGAAAACACTAAAGGAGTCTGTCCATGATGATTGGGGTTCCTAAGGAAATCAAAGATCATGAATTCCGTGTGGCGCTGACGCCTCATGGCGCCAAGGAATTATG
>JAJDBQ010000161.1 GCA_029261255.1 Nitrospirales bacterium | reverse complement strand
CATGGCGAAAGGCAGTGTTTTTGAGTACATTGAAACGTATTACAATCGGCAGAGAAGGCATTCCGCTATCGGACATCAGATCCCGATAGTATTTGAACAGGCAGCTTAACTCTGTGTCCGCTGTCGTGGGGGAAGATCAATCCTTTGATAATCTGATTAAAGTCTTAATCGCTAAAGAACACTCATGCCCCAAAAGCGCATGGACCAGACCCAAACGAACATAGACTGAGTGGTGGTTAACCAAATAAACAATTTCTTCAACAAACCTATCATCATCGGACTCAATAAGGTAATAAAATCCACACCCCATCGCGCCTAAGACGATAGGAGACGGTTCATTTTTCAGCAAACTCAAGAAATAGTAAATTGTTCTCTGAGCGAATGCCTTTTTAGAATGACCCAATTGGGATAAAATATTGACCCCCAATTTCCTCTCTCTGACATTTCCCTTCTTGGATAATTGAATACCTGTATCAAAAACTTCCTGGGTATCTCGGGAATGCAATACATCCAAATACCGATTAGCTTTCTCAGCATCAGATTCGGCAAGATGTCGGCGAACAAGAACTATAGTAGAGAGATGAGAAAACGATCGGCTTTTCACTTTCATTTTTCACTCCAATGGGCTTGCGAATGCCATTTTTCATGAGCGATTTTAACGCACTAGAGAGTCTATAATTATTCCTAACAATCTTCAAAGCCTTCCTTTCTGAGTTCTACCATTCTGCCGACGAACGCCTGACGCTTGGCCCCTAGGATAGACGTTCTCAGCAACAGTCGGACCCTGTTTGAACACAGCGGGTGGTCTTCCATAAGTTTTGAACTCCGCAAATTTCCAGATTCCTCTGACCTTGTGGCGAGGCCAAATCATGCAGTCGACACCGGGAACAAGACACACATTGTCTGAGCGTAGTGAGTTTGTCCACTGCCGGAGTCGCCGAACTGCGCAGGGACAGAAAGAGCCACGCCACGAGCAAAATGGTGTTGGGCACCTTTGCCGAAACAAAATTGACGCGGCTGCCGATCCAAACGCCGATATTATATGCCAGAGAAAAGTTATTTGATGGGAAGGACGGAAAGATCGGCGATTGAGACAAGTGGACCAGGATACACTCCCAGCAACACAACACCAGCGACGGCACACGCAAGGACGACGGAAACTTGTGGAGAGAGAACCAGACGGGTATTTTTTTCTTGCTCAGCGGATGGCTCCCGCATGTACATGACCATCACGATACGCAAATAATAGAAGGCAGAAATCGCCGCAAAGACGAGACCGAAAATGGCCAGCCAAGCCAACCCTGCATTAACGGCCGCCATGAAGAGATACAGTTTTCCAATAAACCCAGCTGTCGGAGGGATGCCTGCCAATGAAATCATAAAGACAAGCATGAGGAAGGCCCCACCTTTATGCCGCTTGGCCAAGCCAGTAAAGTCTTCAATCTCTTCACCCTCAAGGCCACCCTTTCGTAAGATCGCAATCATGGCAAACGCCCCTATCGTCATGAACGAGTAGATCGCCAAGTACAGCATGAGGCTGGACACTCCGCGAGATGAGACATCTGCGTCAACTCCGACCCAACCTGCCACCACGACACCAACCAAGGCATATCCAGCATGAGCAATACTGGAATAGGCTAACATCCGTTTCACGTTCGTTTGGACGATGGCGACTAAATTCCCCAATGCCACCGTGATTAAACAGATCGCAAGAATGATCAGATTCCAATTTGGCTTGACCCCACCAAACGCCTCTAAAAGGACCCGAAGGAACGCCGCGAAACTTGCGGCTTTTGAGGCCACCGCCATAAATGCTGTCACAGAGGTTGGCGCGCCCTCGTAGACATCTGGCGTCCACATATGAAATGGCACCGCAGCGACTTTAAACCCAAAGCCGACGATGATGAGCATTAATGCCAAGAGCATGAGCGGATCTTCCGATGCTGGCCCATTGACCACAGCTGAAATCTCACTCAGACGCGTGCTGCCTGTGACCCCGAACAACAGGGAAATACCGTAGAGCAAAATGCCTGAAGAAAAAGCTCCTAAGACGAAATATTTTGCAGAAGCTTCGATTGACCGCGCTTCATAACGTTTTAAGCCGGCCATGATATACAGCGTGATCGACATGAGTTCGATGCCGAGGTAGATCGTCAGCAAGTCGGCACCTGAAATCATGACCATCATGCCCACTAAGGCCAACAACACAAAGGCGTAATATTCCGCAAGCTCAATTTTTTCTTCTTTGAGATAGCTCATCGACAATAAAATTGTCATCCCACTAACCAGATACAGCAACATCTTCCAAAATGCCGCATAGGAATCCATCACGACCAACCCACCGAACGCCACGGTCGTTTCACCAAAATCTGCCATAGTGACTAATGCGCAGATCGCCAACACACCTAAGCTTATCCACGCGAGGAAATCTTTTTTTCCGGTCGGAGTCACGGGGTCAAGAACAAGAATGAGGCAGGCCACGCCCATAATCAACAATTCAGGAAGGATCGTGGCCAGATCGGCAAAAGGAATACTCATGGTGTTGCCTCTGTGGCACGCTGACTCAAGGAAGAAGGAATGCTTTCTGTCATCACTAATACATGCTCAGTGGGTAATCCTTCTTTTTGGACGATTACGGATGCTGATTGAGAGGCAATGACACGTTCCACACTCGAATGCATCACGTCCAAGAGTGGTTTGGGATAGAGGCCAATCCAAAAGACGAGCACAACTAAAGGCACCAACATGCCAAATTCCCTTGCATTCAAATCAGTTAACTTGGGAAGCATCTTTGGGGAAGCTGGGCCATACACAATACGCTGCACCAAATACAAAATATAGACAGCCGCTAAAATGATGCCTAAGGCGGCTAAGGAGGCCGTCAACTTATCCCATGCAAACACACCGAGTAATACCAAAAATTCACCCACG
>JAJDBQ010000017.1 GCA_029261255.1 Nitrospirales bacterium | reverse complement strand
AAGAACGTGGGGAGGAGGCCTGACCAGGCCGAACAGCGTCACGCTGGGCACGGCTCATCCTGAGATCAAACACCTGCCGACGCTATTTCGCCAAGGGCCGAATCAATGAATGACGTAATGAGGGGTTTTTAGAGGTGGCCTGAAGAAGTGCAAGGCAAACTCTTTTCTCCCTTTACCCAGGCTGATAGCTCAACCACGAGAAAGTTTGGTGGGACGGGGTTAGGCTTGGCTATTTGTAAACAGTTGGTTGAACATATGGGTGGAGAGATAGGAGTCACGAGTATCCCGGGCACAGGGAGTATGTTTTGGTTTACGGTGCGTCTGCTCAAACAATTGGATCAAGTCACACCTTCAGATCTGCCTCACATGAGCTTGAAGGACCTCCGGGTATGTTGTGTTGATGATCATCTGACAAATCGTCGTCTCGTCGAACAATATTGTCGTGATTGGGGTATGGACGGAACCGTGATGGCTACTCCTGCCGAGGGATTAGTCTGTCTTCGGGAAGCAGTCGCACAAGGAAGACCCTACGATATCGCCATCTTAGACATGGAAATGCCAGAGATGGATGGGCTGGATTTGGCGAGAGACATCAAGGCAGATCCAGAACTCGCCTCGATGCAACTTGTGTTGTTGACGTCGTTAGGCCGCCGGGGAGATGCCAGTGCTGCTCAGGAAGCGGGTTTTGCAGCCTATCTCACCAAACCTATTCGGAAAGCCCACTTGGAAGCATGTCTATCCACAGTCATGGGGTACGCCCATGACTATGCAGGGCAAGTTGAGCGTACCTTGGTGACAAGCCACACGCTGAACGAAGTGGTTCGGCAGAAAAGTGCGCGGGTGTTGATTGCTGACGATCATCGTGTCAATCAACAAGTGGCCTCCCTCCTGGTCGAGCGGTTGGGTCACAGAGCGGATGTCGTCTCCAACGGCTATGAAGCCCTAGAAGCCGTGTCACGTCAGCCATACGATATTGTGCTGATGGATTGTCAAATGCCGGAGATGGATGGATACCAAGCAACAAAAGAAATACGAGGACGGGAACCCAAAGGAACGCATATCCCGATCATTGCTCTCACGGCTAATGCCATGAAAGGAGATCGTGATCGATGCTTGGAGGCGGGCATGGATGATTTTGTTTCAAAGCCTGTGAAGATTGAAGAACTAAAAAATGTGTTAGACCGATGGATTTCACTTAGTGGAGAGTTTGAGCCAGTAGTGGATGGCCTAAAATCAGAGAGCCACGTCTTCTAGAATGACAGTTGTCATAAGATAATTCCTGTTCTCATGGTACCGAGGGGCATGATAGTGGCTCCTCATCCTTTCTATCCTCAACAGTAATTCCTACTTAGTTGGATCCGGATCTGGGGTTTGGTTTCACCCACAGCGAGATTTGTAAAACCTGAAATTCATGTGACGATCTTCCCCTGTAGCGGGTAGATAATATTTCTAGAACAGTTGTGACTTCGAGAGAAGTTAGAAGTTGAGAAGCACTTGCAGTGCTCATTGAGGATGTATTGATAAAAGTTAAAAAACAGACTTGAGCTCTATTTCTATTTTGAATTCAAGTAAATCTGACTCTAAATTTTCCTATAGTATTTTTTATTGGATTCTGCTTCTTTATTCAAAGTAAGACTGATCTACGGGTGTATGATTTGTCCACCAATCCATTCGACGACTATCTTGATCATATCCGGTGTGTGCTCGGAAAATACGTGGTCTGCCCCTTTAATTTGTGCGAGTTGCTTGGGTTCATTGGCCTGTTCGAAGATATCGAGTGAGTCCTGAATGGGGACAACGTCATCCGCCGTTCCGTGGACGAGCAGCCAGGGGACGTGGATCGACGGAGCGTGGGTAACGACGGTTCCGATGGCAATCGTGTCGTCGATGAAAGCCTGTGAGAGTGGACAGGTTGGCTCGTCCCACATGAAGCCCTGATCAGGTGTCACGTCCAGGAATTCACGCTTCGCGAACCCTTCCGTATGGACCATTCCAGCAAGTGAAATGAGTCCGCTAATGCGTGAATCTTGACTCGCTCGGAGAACCCCGACAGCTCCGCCCATACTGTGACCGACATAGAAGATGCTCCATCCGTCGAGTGTGTTGATCACGCAGCCGAGGTCTTCAGCTTCCTTGGAGATAGTGGCAGCCTCGAAACGACCTTCTGAGTCGCCGTTGCCGGAGAAGGACAACCTCAGCGTCGAGATTCCAGCTGTTCCCAGGGCTTCGGTGAGGGCGACGAGGAACGGACGATCCTTATTGCCGGTCACCCCGTGCCCAAGGACAATGATACGTTTCTTAGCGTTATGGCCTTCTTGGAATGTGTAGTCTATTTTTTCGCCTTCGATGTTACGAATGATTCCGAACATGATTCTCCCTGTAATTCGTTAAGGTTCTGATAAGTGTGATCGGCGTGAATTTGAGTGCCGCATGTTAAGGGTGGAAGGGGCCATCAAGATCTTGCGTGGAATTAGGAGCTAGACGAAAGCCGCGCATGTTCGGCATTCTCCCTTCTGCATTTTCCCCTTCGGACTTCTGACTGTTTCGGAGAGCGTCGCTAGTGGATTTGTTCAACTGACCTATATTCTACGCCATGGTGTTCTCGATCGAAACCCTGGTTGACCTCTCGGTCCCCATTTAAATTTTTCCCAGAAGAACCCTTAGCGAAAAGTGAACGATTCTGAAGATCCAGATAATGTTGAATGGGGTCTGGGAGTATGAGTGAAGGCAAGACCTGATCCCGAACACTAGTCAGTTTCATGGTCAAAAGGATCAGGGGGTTCATCGTTCAGTTCGGGTTTGACTGTTCCATATTTTCTAAATGATGGAGCATTGCGAATGACCTGATTGAATGGTTCTAATTCGGGGGCTTTGATAAAGTGAGGCCGCGCTTCGGCATGCCAGCTTCGTCGGTAGAACGCCAGGCCAAGTTTTTAATGGGTTTCCCCTAGGGTAGATTGCAGAGCGATGGCTGCTTCATATTTCATGGTTGTGTTTCTGTACATTTTTTCAATAAAAAAATGATTGCTTTTTAGAATGTAGGCGGCGGCTTCTGTATTGGTGCCGACTCTTGGCTCTAAGGGCTATTCTTTTTTGTGCCCCGTACACCCTCCGATGATCATCACGAACAACAGACAGATCAAAAACTGTGCACGCAGAAGCCACCTATTCATTTCATTTCTCCTTTTGACAATCTGCATCTTCGTGACATTCCCCAAGCCCATGAGTGCTGCAAGAGTCTACCTGAGGGAGAGGCTGCAAATCTTTTCTGAACGTATCATACACATTCATGTCCTAGCAGCAGCAGTTTTCCTATTGGCAATGTAACCGTAGTCGTGCGTAGAGAAGAAGAAAGATTATTGTGTTGACAATAAATTTGTCCCCTATTTTAATAGCATTCACTTTTCTCTGTAGAGAAAAGTGAGTGATTCTGACAAATCTGTAAGACTGGAAGAGCTTGAAATACGTGTGAATGTTAGACCTGATCCCGAGTGAAGCGAGAAGTTGAAAAGTCTTTCTGCGATAAACGAGACGCATAGAATGATTAAGCCTATAAAAAAAGGATAGACCCCTATACGAGATCTTTAATCAACTTGCCCGAGCCATGTATCCCCAGAAATGATTTCTGCTAACCCTTTCGATTAAGACAATGACACAAGCCTGACACCAATACTCATGTCGAATAAGGCAAGAAAGCAGGACGGACCCCATTATATCTTTCGCTAAGATAAATAAAAAAGGGCGTTCCTCTTTCCAGAGGAACGCCCAGAATTGTCAGAGTAGGAAAATTAACGCCGTCCTATACGACGAACGTCGCCGTCGAAGGTTGTTACTGACAAGACGAATGGATCTGTCGTATAGCAAAGTGCTTGCTCTTCCAGAATCCCTATCGCGATTTCTTCGCCCATACGTAAACTGTCGTAATAGTCGGAGAAGAAATGTACGCCTGCCATGTTGCGAGCAATAGAAATATTGGCAGCTAACTTATTCAGCTCGCCTTCCAGGGTTAGATATGTGCCGTTATTGACATCGGCAAGGGCATTCATCGTGTTGTCTGGTACCAGAGCGACAGGCGAATCGCCATTCTGGTAATGGGAGAACAGAATATCATTCCCACGCCGAACCAGCACAGCACTGGTATCAAAATAGGCTTTGAGTATGGTCACGCATGCGCCTGCGACAGTTGCATGTCCTGCGCCGTAAGAAGGATGCATTGGTGAACCCTCTTGGAAAGCCATCGGCAATAGTTTGGTGCCAGAAGTATTGTTTGACTGAATCTCATTGACTGTGGCCTGAATTTCATTTTCAAGCTGCGAGAACGCATTGCCTATTAACGGGAAATCCGCTTCTATCTGAGCGGATTTTTCAATGCGACCCGCCAATGCCTCAGGACGCAGCCGGCAATGATTATTGAATTTTTGGTAACGTACCGCCTTTAAGGCACGTGTCGCTACTTCTGTGACAAGGGTCAGGATGTGAGGGCCACCCCAGAGTGCGAATCCACCAGCTTCACGCTCGTGGATTTCAAAGACGTTAGTAAGGCCTGGATTATCAGGGTTTAAGGAATTGAAATACAAAGGTCCGCTGCCTGATAGTTTATGAAAGCCTGGATCGGTAGGGGCACCCATTCCTAGGAGAATGAGGCATCCATTCAGATACGCTTCATACAAGGCGTCAAAATGCACATAGGTCGCCAAGTCACGCGGCGTAGAGATAAATCGTCTGGTGACACTCCCTGGCGTACCGAAAATAGCGGCAGCATTTCCACTTTGTGGATCAGCGCCATTCTGTACATCTACCCAATCATTCCACGTGGTCATGAAATCCGTCGCAGCTTTGGCTACAGGTATTCGTTGATCAACACCCAATGCGCCGTATTGAATAATTCCGTCAGTGACTGTTCTATCACCGGCAACGCTCTTATTCCCTAACAACATGAATTGAGAAAGGTAAGGCCCAACTTCAACACCTGGTGAAGAACCTCTAAAGACCGTCTGTCCTGTAAGATTGCCATTATCATTTTTTCGAACACGGCCCTCTGACCCGGTCATGTCATAATCAATGGCATTTAGCCTATTGAGGGAAGCAGCGATCTTGGGATTGACTGCGACATCATTGAAATCTGACAGTGGGACATCGCGTAATAGCGCCAGTTCATAGACTTCAGCCATCTCATATGCCAATTCATTGGAGCCCAGAGCAGGGGCGGGTGGCATGGTCACCGCTTGTGAATCAGGACCTTGTAAATCATAAACCAACCCAGCAGTTGGGGCTTCCCACTTTCTCTGCTTATTTTGTGCCGATCGAATGGAAGTCGTAAACGCATCGACAAAGCCATTATCTATAGCAGAGCGAAACGCAATAAAGTCATTGGGATCGTTAATGAGCCCAGTGCTGCTATTGTGCTCCAGGCCCTTCGTAAAGCTCATCGCATAACGAGCTCCGCCGTATCGTTCTTCGTCACCATTGCTTTGATGCTGAGGTGTGGGACGATCAAATGCCATTTGGCTTGCAGCTTCGCGTAATTCTTTGACTTTTTGTCGTCGATAATCAGTCATGAAATATGCTCCTTTTTTTTGATAATTGAGTATCCCGGAGGGACCTGAGTCATAAAGAAAAGGGGGACAGGACCTTTTAATTGCTTTTATCCAAGTTCTTGTAAGACAGGAATAGGAATCAAACCCAAAGAACAAAACGTCTGATCCAGTTTTCTGTATTTAAGTCAGTCTTCAGGATTATTTTCATTGCTCCTTTCCTCTTCATCAAGAAGAAAGCATAATTCATGCTAGAGTTTGGAAGATGAAATCAGCAGGAATTATGACGATTTTGGAAATGGAACAAATGATCGTATATCTAAACGGATACAGACGTGTATCCAAATAGATAAAAATTAAGAGAGTTTTTAAGAGAAAGGCCAGATTTAATCTGAGTCGTTTCGAGGCCGCCGTGTGGTAACGGGGTTACCTGCTACTAGGTCTCCTTGTAAGTCGAACCTTAAGCCGCCGATTGCCTAGCACCCAGGCTTTGTTGATCGCTTCGTCTACTTCCGCGATCGTCCTAAAAATCATTCTTAAGCGCCGAACAGAGGCTCGCGATTGTTGCTACGTTGAATGTGGCAAGTGACGGCGAAATATGGAGAGGCCTTAGCCCAATTGCTCTATGTGCCGTCGATTGCCGTGGGTGTCGTTTCTGCTACGCGCATTCACGGCTTTACTCAAAGTGAGTTGAATCGCACAAAGACTGAGTAAAAGGATGCCGGGCTGATAGCCAGGTTTTTGTCTGGAGCTATGGCCAACTTTATGAAAGCCAGGGGCGCTGGAGATGTAACAACTCAAGACCTTTCCCCCGTCTTGACGCCACACCTCTGATGTATGAGGAAAAACGCTATCAGCTCGAGGGGCACAGGGTCTCGTTGAAGAAAATATATACATGCATCGGGAGGAACTTAGTCAGCAGATCCACATCATCAAGAAATTCAATGCTGTATACATGGAACCGCATTCTCAATTGCGCCAACAGAGAGCCTTTCTGTTCAGCATTCCAGGGATTTGGAAAGACCATCGTTCAACTCTTACCGACATTTGGAGCGATTGGCAAAGGGGGAACATCAATTCTAATGACGTAATGGAGGCAGGACTGCGACAATATTTTAATGTATTGATTTCACTTGGGCATGCCCTCTTTGCGACTTCACACTCTGGTATCGGTCTTTCTAATATGGCTACTGAAGGGGGACATATCCCGATGAAACGGAGGATTATTTATGATCAGTCCGGTTCAAGGTAGATATTTTGTTTTTTTGGTTGTACGTCGTGACGCTTTGTTGATGTTTGCCGGGTCTCGGCCCGGCAGCCGATCTGCTTTTCTTTCCGAAAAAGTAGACAAAACCATTGACGCCCAGCCTGGCCAAATCCAATGGGACGGGCGCTAGACGAAAGACGGGTCAACTCGCTCCGCTCAAACAAGCCCGCGAAACACGAAGAGCGTTCTCCACAAGAGCTAGCCAGCAGGCGTCGAATACAATAATGGGTGACCCCACTACATTCCCTGTTTCTATTGTCGCGCTGATAAAAGTTCTTTCGCCGTCATGAAGTTTTTGGGTGGGGTAAAACGATCTGTTGCCTGTGCA
>JAJDBQ010000160.1 GCA_029261255.1 Nitrospirales bacterium | reverse complement strand
CGAAGGCCGGCGGATCGTGCTGCGCGACGAAGAACATTCTGGGAACCTTCGCGATCGTACCCAGCCCTTGTGACGAAGTGGCCACCTCGGCACAAGCCTTCCCACGCTACCAAGCGAGGAAGGAAAAACAAACATACAAGGACCCCGAAGGGCCATGCCACGGCCAACATGGTTTTGGCTACTTTTGCCAAAACAAAAGTGGCTCGTCTGCTGGGGCGAAACCCGGCAACAACCAAGAACCCTTGGACAGAACAGGAAAAGGAGAGCAGGCACATTTTTGGATTTATATGGAGAGGGTCAGTATATTGAAGTCCTTGAATTCAAGCCGTCAATGTTCATCGGGATGCGTCCACGTTCAGTCGGTATCTTGGAAAGATCGATGCCGGTGTGCGAAGGTGCCAAGGGGGGCCTGTCTTCGTTGATTCAATATGTTAAGCCATTAACGTCGGTCAGCTCGTTTTGCCTATTTTGGTGTGGAACAGTGCCAAGCGTTGGACGAGGTGAATGAAGTGGAGGTGTGAGGGTGCTTGCTGGGAAGAAAGCTTTACTGTTGGACATGAATGGGACGTTCATGTTTGGCGAAGATCGATTTGGTTCGTCTGAAGATTTTTCGGTTCATTATTCAAGGATTGGGGGGAAGCTTGCGCCGGCAAAAGTTAATGGTCTTGTGCGGGGTATATATGAGTATTTGGATGCTCGGTACATAGACGAACAATATCGGCATACCTTTCCTTCAGTCGAGCACGCGTTATCCTCGACTTCAGATGAAACGTTTGATGACGACGAGATTCAACGAATTGTCGATACCTTCGCGTATCACGAACTTGGTTCTATCCCCGAAGCCCATGCTCATGCTCTGCACACATTGAAGCAACGTTTTGTATTGGGTGCGGTGATCGATATTTGGGCACCGAAGGCAGCTTGGATAGATGCTTTTAGGCAAAGTGGCATAGATGAGCTTTTTGAGGCGATGTCGTTCTCTTCAGACCATGGCATGGTTAAACCTTCTCCAAAACCCTTTGAGCATGTCCTGGACACGCTCAATCTGCTCAACACTCAAGCCGTCGTCATTGGCGATTCGCCGAGGCGAGATCTTGGAGGTGCAAAGAACGCCGGCATCGATTGTATTCTTGTAGGGGGTGCTAAGCACCAAGATGCTTTTGGTGCTTTCAGTAGTTTGTTGGAGTTTTCCGAGCAAATGGCAGTTTAAGTAATGGGGGGAATCCGTCGAGAACTTTACAAGTCTTTACAGTCGTTAGGGAGCATCACGTTGAGGTATGAATGGATTGCTGTATTTGTCTTGTTCATGATTGGAGGAGCAATGGCCAACGCCGATGAGCCTCAGGAATATCGTGTCGTTATTCCAGAGGAAGCATTTATCATTGTGGATTTTAAGCAACATTCCCTACCAGGTGTGGCAACAATCAATTCAGCGTTGGTTGAATTTGAGCCCAAAGTGGTGTTTGGATGGCACTTGTCTATCATGATTGCTGCGCAGGACCTTGATGATCAACAGCTGCCAACACCAGACGAACAGCAGACATTAGATGTCTTCGAAGGAGAACTCGCGCCAATCATGAAAGCCAATGGGAATGCTTTATTTCTTGGTCGAGTGACAAATGATGGGTGGCGGGAATTAATTTATAGAATTTATGATCCAGAACCAGTCAATGAGTACTTGCAAGGGCTTATTGCGTCAAAAAAGCATCGTAGGCCTTTTGATTTTCGTATTGATCCTGATGAAGGTTGGGAAAAGGCTCAATGGCATATCAAGGCCGTAAGTCCTTAACCCATCGCTCGACCTGCCATTCACACCGACCCAATCATTCTCCCAGGGTTTTGTCAGGCAATTTCAGTTGTTGTAGCAATATGTAAGCGAATGCCCTCTACCGATTGATGAGCTTTTTTGAGTTTTTCTACGCGTAAGAGCCAGTTGATCCTTGCAAAAGTGGGGGCAAATATTTCTCGTCTTTTCTGGCCATACTACTAATAGTATGCCATTCCGTTTTTTCTTCTTATTTCCGCAAGGTTAGGTGGATGCTTGACATGTTTGGCTGGAGTTGTATACTTCAAGTTGTGGGAGAAAGTGGGAGGAAAAGGCAACAGGTATGGCAAAAATGAAACATAATGTGTGAATAATGTGCATATTCCTGTTCTTGCTGAAGAAATTTGCGAATGGCTCAGTCCAAAGCCAGGTGGAATCTATGTTGATTGTACCTTGGGTATGGGGGGGACGTCATTAAAAATACTAGAAAGAGCCGGAAGTAATGCTCATATTCTTGCTCTGGATAGGGATCCTGAAGCCTTGGCTTGCGCGAAGGAAAACTTAGCGTCTTTTGGATCTCAAGTGAAATTTTTAAATGGGAATTACTCCCACATGGTGGAATTAGTCCATGAAGCGGGATTTGAAAAGGTCGATGGCGTGGTTTTTGACCTCGGAGTGTCCTCCTTACAGTTAGATAAACCAGAGCGAGGATTTAGTTTTGCGATGGATGGCCCTTTGGACATGCGTATGAATCAAACGCAAGGTCCAACGGCTGCTGATCTCGTGAAGGTGCTTCCAGAGAAGGAGTTGGCCGATTTGTTTTTTACCTGTGGGGAAGAGCGTTTCTCTCGGCGAATTGCGCAGGCGATTGTCCAATCTAGGAAAACGTTTGCTCTGGAGACGACTCAAGCGCTGGTGGCAGTCATTAAAGGGGCCGTTCCCCATACTTATAGAAAAGGGCGTATTCATTGCGCCACACGGACTTTTCAGGCCCTTCGTATCCGCGTGAATCAGGAGTTGGAGCTGTTGCAGCCTGCCTTGCAATCCGCGGTGAGTCTCTTAAGGGAAGGCGGGCGTGTCTGTGTGGTGGCTTTCCATTCTTTGGAAGACCGAGTGGTGAAGCATACGTTTCGAGCACTAGCCGGAAAAGATAACCCTACTCTCGCCGTGTTAACGAAAAGACCTGTTACTGCCCAGCAGCAGCAAATTGACCAAAATCCACGTTCTCGAAGTGCCAAATTACGAGTTGCCCAACGTCTTGCAGGTGGAGTTCTTCAATGAGGAAAAATGTCTTGCTTGGCGTCATGGTTCTTTTGGGCGTGTGGTGTCTTTTCTATGTGGGCGTCAAAATGGATATGTGGCGTCTTGGCTATGAAATGGAAGATTTGGAGAATCAGCGCATTGCGCTGAAGAAAAAGCAAGAGAGCTTGCAGGTCCGGTTGTCGGAGTTGACTGATCCACAGCAAATTGCTCGACGAGCGCATACACAATTGGGGCTCATTGTGCCTCAGGAGGGACAAGTGGTCATGATTGCACTTGAGGCAAGTCCTTCTTCGGTTTCAGATGAGCGTTCTCCGGCTCGTCTCGTTCAGAAATTTTCAGATTCTTTGTTGGGGAGGCCATGAGTAAGCCTACACACGACATTCACCCTGTTTGTAAGATGCGCAGTGGCATCGTGTGCCTGAGTCTTCTCTTGGGGTTTGCCCTAATTGGGTGTCGGTTGTTCTATTTGCAAGTACTGCAGTCCGACGCTGGTGCCCATGAAGTGCAACGCCAACATCAAAAGTCACAGATGGTTCAGTCTGACCGTGGCGTGATCGTCGATCGTCATGGTCATCCCTTAGCTTTGAACGTTGATGTGCCTTCTGTTTTTGTGAATCCCAAATCTTTAGAAGATCCTGAAAAAACGGCGCGTGACTTGGCCCCTGTTGTCGATATGGGTGTGGCGCAATTGCGAAAATTATTCAAGAATTCTCAATCGCGAGTCCGACTCACTCGAGATATTTCTGGTGAACGAGCCAAGCAAGTCGAGGCGATGGCGATCTCAGGCGTGGAAGTGATTCGAAGTCCACAGCGTTTTTACCCCAAGAAAGAGTTGGGTTCTCATATTTTGGGTTTTGCTGGTGATGATAACCAGGGCCTAGAAGGTGTTGAATTTCACTACGAGTCATTCCTGCGTGGAGAAAAGAGTCTCGTGCGGTATCAACGAGATGCATTGGGGGGAGTGATCTCATCGCTGAACGATCCCGATTCGACCAGCCATTTGACAGGCTATCACGTCACGCTGACGATTGATGAGGTTATTCAGTTCATTGCTGAAGAGGAGTTAGCGAAAGCGGTGAAGCAGAGTGATGCGAAATCGGGAACGATTTTGATTATGGATCCCATGACTGGAGGCATTTTGGCGTGGGCTCTGTACCCCACGTTTGATCCCAATGACTTTAGGAGACTCGCTGCGAAGGATTGGCGAAATTGGGCAGTCACCGACCCGTATGAACCAGGTTCGACCTTGAAAATTGTGGTGGCGGCGGCGGCGCTGGAAGAAGGGCTGATGGAGCCTGACACCTTGATATATGGCGGTGACGGGCAAATGCCAGTTGCCGGTACCATTGTGCATGATCATGCGAAGTCTAGCTGGATCACGTTTACGGAAGCCGTGGCGCATTCGAGCAATGTGGGCGTCATTAAGGTGGCGCTCAAATTAGGGGAGCCACGGATGTTTGAGTATCTGAAGGCGTTTGGTTTTGGGCAGAAGACGGGTATTGACCTCTCCGGGGAATCAGCAGGGATTTTGCGAGAACCGCATGACTGGAGTGGACGAAGTTTGTCTTCCTTGGCCATGGGGCAAGAAATTGCTGTGACTCCCGTTCAGATGGTGACGGCGATGTCCGTTGTGGCAAATGGGGGGTGGTTGATGACGCCACATGTTGTCTCTTCGGTGGTGGATGGTCGTGGGAATTCAGTTCACCTGAACAAGGCAAAGCCCAAGCGACGTCCCATCTCTACGCAAACGGCCGACCGTCTCACTCATATTCTTGAAACGGTTGTAGAAAGCGGGACGGGTCAACGGGCGAAGTTGATCGGGTATCGGGCAGCCGGCAAGACCGGCACATCACAGAAAATCGATCCGAACACTGGCGCATATTCGTCATCGAGTGTCATTGCATCTTTTGTGGGGTTTGTGCCGGTCGAGCAACCTCGTCTGACGATGTTGGTGGTGATAGATGACCCAGAGGAGGAAACGTTGAGGTGGGGTGGAGCCAGTGCAGCTCCTGTTTTCGGGAATGTGGCAAATCGAGTCTTGCCGCATTTGGGCATTTTACCCGGTGGCGCCCAATTGATAAGGACAGCCTCTTCCTCTCCCAATTTGTCCTCCAAGCAAGTGCGAGTGCCGTAAGTAGTGATGCTTCAAGAATTACTGCATCCGTTGGATGTCGTAGAAACATCTGGGGATCTCCAGTCTGAGATTATTTCGATAACAGAAGATTCGCGTGCTGTTGGGCCTGGCACAGTGTTTGTGGCGATTCAAGGAACGCAACGAGATGGACATGAGTTTGTGAATCAGGCTTTTGCGCAAGGAGCTGCTGCTGTGGTCGTGGAGGATGGTTGCTTTCAGAACGCGGCCGTTGACCATGCATTGGCCAGTGCTTCTTTGATTCGAGTCAAAAATTCCCGCAAGACATTGGGCTTGATGGCGTCTCAACTTTACGGGAACCCATCCAACAACCTCAAGATGATTGGTGTCACAGGAACAAATGGAAAGACGACGGTGACCCATTTGGCCAAATCACTGTTGGCGGCACAGGGTCATCAGGTGGGATTACTTGGGACGGTAGGGTATGTGGTGGGAAACGAGCATCGTGTGGCCTCACATACAACACCAGCTTCTGTGCAACTTCAGGAAATGCTCGGTGAAATGGTTCGAGCTGGATCAGACGTCAGCGTGATTGAAGTGTCTTCCCATGCCTTGGAGTTAGATCGGGTCGCTGGCTGCGAGTTTGATATTGTCGTGTTTACCAATTTGACTCAAGACCATTTAGATTTTCATCAGACGATGGAGCGTTATTTTCAATCGAAGCTTCATTTGTTTACTGACTATGTGGCGGGTGGACAAAAATCAGGACCCAAGCGGGCTTTGGTGAATGCGGACGATCCTTGGGCTTCAAATATTCTCGAACAATGCGTTATTCCAGTTTGGACATTTGGGATTCATTCACAAGCCGATATTCAGGCCGAAGCTGTCCAGCTTGGGATGGATGGAACGCAATTTATCGTCAAGAGTCCACTCGGTCGCATGACCATCTCGAGTCACTTAGTTGGCGAGCATAATGTGTCGAATTTGCTAGCGGCCATTGGCATTGGATTAGAAATGGGGATGTCTCCAGTTTCCATTGAGCGGGCCGTGACATCTGTGGCGAATGTGCCTGGGCGCTTTGAGCGAGTGCAAGAAGGCCAAAACTTTACAGTGATTGTGGACTACGCTCATACCGACGATGCGCTTCAACGATTGCTCGAAGCTGCTGAGGCCATCAAGCAGGCTCGGATCATCACGGTCTTTGGATGTGGTGGAGATCGAGATTCAGGGAAACGATCTAAGATGGGGCAAGTGGCCGTAAAAAAGAGCGATCTGGTGATTGTTACCTCGGATAATCCACGAACCGAAGACCCGCAAGCCATTCTTTCTGATATCGAAAGAGGCATTGAAGCGTTACCCCCTGAAGAGCGCTGTGCGTTCCATGTCATTTCTGATCGAGCTGAGGCTATCCAGACTGCCATTGACCTTGCCAGTTCGGGAGACCTCGTCTTGATTGCGGGTAAAGGCCATGAAGATTACCAAATTCTTGGGACGCAGAAAGTGCATTTTGATGATCGTGAAGAAGCTCGAAAAGCTATTCGACTACGAAATCGTTCAAATTAAGTTTCGCTCAAATTTCCATGGCAACTTTTGAGGTGGATGAAGTGCTTGCAGCGACGCAAGGAACATTGCTCTCTCAGGGAAAAATGAAAGGGCGATTTCGTGAAGTGCAAATCGATTCTCGCGCCGTGAAGCCCGGGGATCTCTTTGTGGCTTTAAAAGGACCGAATTTTGATGGCCATGAATTTCTTCGGAACGCTTGGCAGCAAGGAGCCAAAGGCGTCGTGATTGAGAAGATTAGTAGGAGTAAGCTGTTAAAGGCTTGGGGAGACACAAAAGAAGGCCCTCTTGCAGTCGTGCAAGTAAAGAACACGCTTCGTGCCTACCAAGATTTGGCCAGTTTCCATCGTGCTAGATTTTCTATTCCGATCGTGGCGATTACGGGTAGCAATGGAAAAACCACAACTAAGGAAATGGTCAGTCGAGTGCTGGCGTCACGATGGCGAGTTCTTCAGACTCAAGGTAATTTCAATAATGCGATTGGTGTGCCTAAGACCCTTCTGAGACTGAATTCCAGACATCAAGTAGCCGTCATTGAAATGGGTGTGGATCAAGTTGGGCAAACGACCCGGCTCTGTGAAATGGCCAGACCGACTGTTGGTGTTGTGACGAATGTGGGTTCTGATCATTTAGAGTTTTACGGAACCATGGCTCGCTCTGCCACGTCGAAGGCCGAATTATTACCCTGGCTTCCTCATGATGGAGCAGCCATTTTGAATGCCGATGACCGATACTTTGGACAGTTTCTTAAAAAATCAAAGTCTCCGGTTGTTTCATTCGGAGCAGTGGACCAAGCCAATGTACGGGGAACGAAGCCGGTCTGGGATGGGAGGCGCACGACCTTTCACTTGTGGTTACCAAATCGGAAGAAGAGCACACGAACTGCTGTGCGAACGATGGGTTTGCATAATATTTCCAATGCATTGGCGGGGGCGGCGGTAGGATATGCCATGGGATTTTCTCCTACGGACATTGTTTCGGGTTTAGCGAAGTTTCGCTCGGCACCTATGCGATCAGAAATCCGTCGGCATGGTGGCGTGATCTATCTCTATGATTGTTACAACGCTAATCCGGATTCAGTGAAGGCTGGTTTAGACGTGTTAGCTGAGTTGGATCCGAAGCGAAGAACGATTGCCGTTCTCGGCGATATGCTTGAACTCGGGGCCAAAGGCAAGCAGTTTCATCAAGAGATCGGTCGTTATGCGGCCAAGAAGAATGTCAGCCATGTCATTGCCTGTGGAACGTTTGGCCCCATGATGAAAAAAGGGGCTGAGGCATTCAACCAAAACGCAGAGGTTACCGTCGTCAAGGATGCTGTCGAAGCAGGGGCATGCTTAAGAGCGCTTGTGAAGCGTGGGGATATCGTTCTGATTAAGGCTTCGAGAGGGGCTCAAATGGAACGTGTGTTTGATGCCGTTCGTCTTGGAGGTTCTAAGAAATAAATCTATGCTGTATCTGTGGCTCTATCCTCTTCGTGACGAGTTTGCGATTTTCAATGTCTTCCGATATCTCAGTTTTCGCATGATTTATGCGGCCATTACGGCCTTTCTCATTGTGTTCTTCTTGGCGCCACCGGTCATTCGAAAGTTGCAGGAATTGGGCCTTGGGCAAAAAATACGTTCAGACGGACCTCAATCACATCTTGGGAAATCCGGTACACCGACTATGGGTGGCATGTTGATTTTGTTTTCTGTGTTGTTGGCGACGCTGTTATGGGCTGATGTGTCAAACTACTATGTCTGGTTGGTCATGCTTTCGATCGTTGGCTTTGGATTGATCGGGTTTGTGGATGATTATATCAAGATTCTACGTGGACATTCCAAAGGGCTCTCGCCGTTACAAAAATTTCTCGGCCAGCTAGGCGTGGCGATTGGTATTGGATTATTTTTTTATCTCTCCCCCGCGTACTCCACAGAACTTAGTGTTCCATTCTTTAAGAATTTTAACCCCGATTTAGGGGTGTTTTATATTCCCTTTGCGATTCTCGTCATCGTGGGGTGCTCGAACGCTGTGAATTTAACTGATGGATTGGATGGCTTAGCGGTTGGGCCCGTGATCATTTCGGCCATGGCCTACACGGTGGTGGCTTGGGCGGTCGGGAATCGAGTGGTCTCAGAATATCTCTTGATTCCGTATATCGAAGGGGCTGGGGAATTGTCGATCTTGACAGCATCGATCATTGGGGCAGGTCTCGGATTTCTGTGGTTTAACACGTATCCCGCCTCGGTGTTCATGGGTGATGTGGGGTCGTTACCACTTGGCGCGGCACTCGGAACGGTTGCGGTGGTCTGCAAGCATGAACTGCTCTTGGTGTTGGTTGGTGGCGTCTTTGTCATGGAAGCCGTTTCTGTCATTTTTCAAGTCCTTTCTTTTAAATCGCGGGGCAAGCGAATTTTTCTCATGGCACCTTTGCATCACCACTTTGAGATGAAAGGGTGGGAGGAGCCGAAGGTTGTAGTTCGTTTGTGGATCATTGCGATTATTCTCGGCTTGTTGAGTATTAGTACGCTGAAATTGCGGTGAGTATACGGTCAAGGTGAACACACTTGAAGTCATGGAAGAAGCGAACGCCACCTCGGTGTTTACAATGAATAGTTGGCAGGAAATGAATGTCACGGTTTTTGGGATGGGGCGTAGCGGTCAAGCGGCGGCTGATCTGTTACTGGACCGAGGTTCTAAGGTAACCCTTATTGAAGAGCAGTCGCGTCCTGAACTTGATGAGTTGAAACAGGCCTATGAGCAAAGAGGTGCGCGAATATGTATTGGAGAGAGCTTGGAGGCGGTCCTGAGCCAAGCGGAGTTAATTGTTCTGAGTCCTGGAGTTTCAAAGAACCATCATCTTGTTCAGTTAGCTGGCCAGAGAAACATTCCCGTCATTGGAGAAATTGAATTAGCCTCGAAGTTTCTTCAGGTGCCCATCATCGCGGTCACGGGCACAAATGGGAAAAGTACGACGGTGCGTCTTATTGGGTCGATGTTAGAAAAAAGTGGAAAGCATGTGTTCGTAGGAGGCAACCTTGGCCTCCCGCTATGCGAAGCCGTACCAAGATCCACGGATTCCTCGAAGGCAAAAGCCTATGACTATGTTGTTGCAGAAGTCTCGAGCTTTCAACTTGAAAGCATTCAGCAATTTAAGCCCTGGATTTCAGTCCTGCTAAATGTCACGCCCGATCATCTTGACCGGCATGCGACGCAGGAAGAGTATCGAGCCGCGAAACAACGGGTTTTCGAAAATCAAACGGATCAGGATTGGATGGTTATCAATGCTGATGATCCTTTGGTGGCGCAAATGGCGAGTGGTTCTCACGCGAGTCTATGCGAATTCAGTCTCCACCAAGATGTTGCACAGGGCGTGTTTCTACAAGGAAACATGATTCATGCGCGATTTCCTGGAAGAGGAAATCTCGATCTTGATCGTGCTGCTATTTCAATGCGTGGACAACATAATGTGGCCAATGCCATGGCTGGAATTAGTGTTGGGTTGTTGTGTGGATGTTCAAAAGACGCGATGGTGAAAGCCCTGCAGAATGTTCCAACCTTCGAACATGCTTTGGAATCTGTCCGGACATGGCAGGGGGTCACGTTCGTGAATGATTCAAAAGGGACGAATGTGGATGCCACATTGAAAGCGTTACTGAGTTTCGAAGAACCTGTCGTGTTGATTCTTGGAGGAAAAGATAAAGGTGGAGACTTTACGCTCCTTTTAGAAGCCATCCAGCGTGGAGTCAAGGGACTCCTCGTCATAGGAGAAGCCGCCCCTCGGATTCTTAGCGAGCTGGGAGAACAAGTTTCTACGAGCTGCGCTACTAGTCTTGAGGATGCAGTTTCGCAAGCTGTTGCTCTCGCGTCGCGCGGAGATGTGGTGCTGTTTTCTCCTGCCTGCTCAAGTTTCGATATGTTTCAGAACTACCATCAACGTGGGCTTGAGTTCAAACGTGTTGTGCAGGAGCTTTCATAGATGAACATGCCCTTGCTTCGACGGAAAAATGCGCACAGGGATTCGCGCGCTTGGGCCGATTTGTTTCAAGGATCAATGACCCTGAGTAGACGACGGATTGATCCATTGATTCTCGGCATTACGGTTGCCCTCTCCCTTGGTGGCTTGATCATGGTTTTTAGTGCGAGTGGTGTGGTGGCAGAAATGAAATACTCTAATTCTACGCATTATTTGCAACGGCAAATCGTGTGGATGGTGTTGGGATTTTGCGTGCTGTTTGTTGGCTCTCAGATGGATTACCGGAAATTGAAACAGTGGGTACCCTGGATCGTCTTGGGGTGTGTTGGTGGTCTATTGCTGGTCCTGGCGTTTGGCCCAGAAATTAATGGTGCCCGTCGATGGCTGACCTTTGGATTGTTTTCCATTCAACCCACCGAGTTGGCCAAACTCGCTGTGGTGTTGTATTTGGCGGCCTTTCTCGCGAATCCGAATCGGCGTATTACTGATTGGCGACGTGGGTTTCTCCCGCCGGTTGTCGTTGTTAGTGGCCTGTGTTTCTTAATTGTTGTCGAACCAGACTTGGGTAGTATCGTCGTCATTGGGTTGGTCTTCGTTTGTATGATGTTCTTGGCTGGAGCTCGGATTCGACATTTAGCCTGCTTAAGTTTGCCAATGATCTTGGGGTTTTTTGCGCTTATTGTGATGAGCCCAGAACGATGGGAACGATTCACCACGTTTCTTGATCCTTTCCAGGATAGAGAAGATGCCGGATATCAATTGGTGCAATCGCTCTTAGCCTTAGAAAACGGAGGGATCTTTGGCGTTGGTCTTGGGCAGAGTAAGCAGAAGTTGTTGTATCTCCCTGAGGGTCATACTGACTTTGTCTTGGCATTAGTCGGGGAAGAACTCGGGCTGGTTGGCACATTAGGCCTATTGGGTTTGTTCGTCATCCTGGTCTTTAAAGGGTTTCGAGTGGCTGCTTTAGCACCGGATGTGTTTGGACGTTATCTCGCTCTGGGGATCACACTCCTTCTCACCATGCAAGCCATGATTAATGCGGGAGTGGTAAGCGGGATGCTTCCGACGAAAGGACTGACGCTTCCTCTTGTCAGTTACGGTGGGTCTTCACTCATGACGACGATGTTGGCCATTGGTATTTTGCTGAGTATTGCCCGACAGGGACGGATAGGTCCTAGCTAGGGATTGGGATGAGAGTGGTGATTGCCGCGGGTGGAACCGGGGGACATATGTATCCAGCCATTGCGTATGCAAAATCCTTTCAACAGCATGATCCAGAGGGGCATATTCTGTTTATCGGAACAGGCAAGACCGTCGAGCGCAATATTTTTTCACAAGAGGGCTTCCAGTCCGAGTCTATTCGAGTTGAAGGATTCGTTGGAAAAAGTGGTTCACAGATGCTTCAGGCACTATGGCTTCTCCCTCAATCGATCTGGCGAGCTATTCAGATTCTTCGATCCCCCAAGGCAGACTTGGTCATCGGGACCGGTGGGTATTTTAGTCCGCCTGTTGTATTCGCAGCATGGTTGCTTCGGATTCCGCGAGTGATATTAGAACCCAATGCAATGCCGGGTTTAGCCAATCGTCTAGTCGGACCGCTGGTGAATCGAATTTTTTTGGCATTTGATAGTGCGAGACTATTTTTTTCAGCATCGAAAGTTCGAGTCATTGGTACACCCATTCGTCAAGCTTTTGTCTTAGATCATTCTCCAGCACTCCCTCAGGGTGTGAAGCACCTTTTGATCTTTGGGGGAAGCCAAGGCGCACAGGCGATTAATTTAGCCGTGCTTGAAGCCATTGAAGGGTCACGAAATATCCGAGAGTCTGTCACTCTCACTCATCAAACGGGAGCTGATGATTGTGACAGGGTTCGACAGCGCTATGAACAACTTGGCGTGCAAGCCGATGTTCAGCCATTTTTGTTTGATATGCCGAAAGAGTTAGCCAAAGCGGATCTGGTGATTTGTCGTGCAGGAGCAAGTACCTTGGCCGAATTAGCCGCGTACGGCAAAGTTGGGATTTTGATCCCGTTTCCTCATGCCACACACAATCATCAAGAATTGAATGCTCAAGCAATGGAAACAGCAGGGGCGGCTCGAATGTTGAGACAATCGGATTTGAGCGGGCCACGTTTGGCTGAAGAAATTGAAGGTGTGATGCAGGATATTCCAACGTTCCAGGCGATGGCCGTGAAGAGCTGGGAGGCGAGGAAAGTCGATGCAACGGAGCAAATGGTTCGCGAATGCCAAGCGTTGGTTCTAGCAAAGAACTGAAAGTCTTGTGTCTTGATCATCAGAGTGTTTCACAACCTATATCAGAAATGAGGAGTTATTGTTCATCTTTAATCATGAGGAAGGATGTGTGTAGGGAATACAGGGAACGTTCGTTAAGAGATGACGCAAACGGCCGGCTATATTGGCCATCTTGCTGACCATGAGTGTGAGCGTATTCATATTCGAGAATCGCAAGCAGCTCGAGGAAACCAAGGAACGATCATGAGGCAACAATCTGTCTTCTCTTTCTGCAATGACTTCGTGGTGGGCTCACCTGTATTTCTTTCCCTTCCCTCTGGGAGTCTAGCTATTTATGTTTCGAAAAATTCAACACATCCATTTGGTGGGCATTGGTGGAAGTGGTATGAGCGGCATAGCAGAAGTGCTTCTCACGCTAGGCTATAAAGTCACGGGTTCTGATACGGGGTATTCCGACAGTATTCGTCGGTTAGAAGGTATGGGTGGGACAGTGCATATCGGCCATCAAGAATCGAATATTGAAGGCGCGCAAGTCGTGGTCATGTCTTCAGCTATTGCGAGCGCAAATCCGGAGATTCGCGCGGCGCGAGCGAAGGTCATTCCGGTCATCCCGCGAGCGGAGATGCTTGCAGAATTGATGCGTTTGAAATTTGGTATTGCTATTGCCGGTGCTCACGGGAAAACGACGACGACCTCCATGGTGGCGTCGATTCTGGCAGAAGCAGGGCTTGATCCCACGTTCGTCGTTGGTGGAAAAGTGAACGCCATGGGGACTCATGCCCGGTTGGGACGGAGTGATCTACTGATTGCCGAAGCTGATGAAAGTGACGGATCATTTTTGCGTTTGTCCCCTTCCGTCGTTGTCGTGACGAATATGGATCGGGAACATCTCGAGCATTATGGCAGCATGGAGAAACTGCAAGAAGCCTTTTTGGAATTTATCAATAAAGTTCCGTTCTATGGAGCTGCAATCCTGAGTGCCGATGATCACTGGATTCGTGGTCTGCTGCCTGGGGTGGTGAAACGTTTCCAGACGTTTGGTCTTAGCGATTTTTCAGGTTCGTTGACGCCTGATTTATTTGCAACAGATATTGAGTCCAAATCGTTGGGTGTTGAATTTCGTGCGCACTACCGTGGGCAGAATATTGGGCCGTTCCGCATTCGCATCCCTGGTGTTCACAATGTCTCGAATGCGTTGGCCGCGATTTGTGTGGCGTTGGAACTTGATGTTCCGGTCGATTTGATTCGATCAGGTCTCGCTTCGTTCTCTGGTGTCGAGCGGCGATTTCAAATACGAGGTGAAAAAAATGGCATCGTCGTTGTCGATGATTATGGCCATCATCCCACTGAAGTTCGCGCGACATTAACAGCAGCACGAGCCACATGGTCTCGACGTGTGGTGGTGGTATTTCAACCGCATCGATATTCCAGGACCAAGGACTTGTTCGAAGATTTTTCTCGCGCGTTTGAACAAGCCGATTTGGTGTATGTTTTAGATATTTACGCGGCGGGGGAAGAGCCCATCCCAGGAGTAACGGGGCAGACGCTTGCGGAAAAGATTCGCGAGTCTGGTCATCCTGCAGTCCATTGGGTCAATGGGGATCCCGGTTTGAACAGCCGATTGCAAGACGAATTACGAGAAGGCGACGTGCTGTTAACTCTCGGTGCTGGTGATGTCTGGAAAATTGGAAAAGAATTCTTGGAGACAGCCAAATCATAGATCGATACCTCATGGGAAACGCAGAGCAAATAGGCAATCACCTTGCAAAAGCCACCAACACGAGAGCAACTTCGCCGTGCCTTAACCCAGGTGGAAGGCGACATTCGGTGGTGGGAGCCATTAGCTCCATTGACCTCCCTTCACGTTGGAGGACCAGCCGATGTTTTGGTGATGCCTGCTCACGTAGCGGATGTCCTGCAGATAGTACGTGGTGCACGATTAGGCAAGATTCCTCTTACAGTTTTAGGTGGAACAAACGTGGTCGTTCGAGATAAGGGTATCCGTGGCATTGTGATGAGTTTCAAGCAATTGACCAACATCTGCGAAGAAGACCGACATGTCGTTTACAGCCAGGCTGGCGTTAGGTTGCCGCGACTGATGCAGTTTGCTCTTGGGCGGAAGTTGTCTGGCATTGAATGGGCAGCAGGTATTCCAGGAACGGTGGGTGGCGGTGTTGCGATGAATGCAGGGACTCGCTTAGGAGTGATGCAAGATGTGTTGAAAGCCGTAGATTTTGTGACGAGTCATGGTAAGCGGAAGCGAATTGAAGCTCACACGCTGACGTTTCTGTATCGCAAGACAATGCTCCCGAAAGGCATTGTGGTTGGAGCGTGGTTGCAATTAACCGCAGCGTTGAAAGGCACAATCCAATCTGTCACGAAAGACTATTTGCATTACCGAAAGACGACGCAACCCTTAACTCTACCGAATGCCGGATCGGTATTTAAGAATCCTGATGGAGATTCAGCAGGACGCTTGATCGAAGCGGCCGGTTTAAAAGGGTTATACCTTGGCGATGCCGAAGTTTCGCTGAAACATGCCAATTTTATCGTGAACAAAGGATCTGCCTCAGCCGAGCAAATTCTTTCTCTGGTTCGGAAAGTGCGGCAGCAGGTCGCAAGAAAATTTGGCGTTCGTCTTCAATTGGAATGGAAGGTCATTGGAGAACGATGAATGCTGGAGCCGTGAAATGGGAAAGGCCGAAGAACGAAATGAGAGGGACATCAACATTGTGAGAAAGAAGAAAGTATGAGGGCGACATCCTTGCGAGTGGGTGTGCTCATGGGTGGCTCATCTGCGGAACGAGATATTTCACTGAAGACGGGTCACTCTATCTGTGAATCGTTGCGGCGCCGTCGGTACACCGTGGTTCCTATTGATGTTGACGTGAGTTTACCGCAGCAGCTGCGTGCCAAAAAAATCTCAGTGGCTTTCGTCGCGCTTCATGGGTTGGGTGGAGAAGATGGCACGGTACAGGGGCTATTGGAAACCATGAATATCCCGTATACCGGATCAGGAGTCTCTGCCAGTGCCGTGTGTATGGACAAAGGGTTAACGCGCGTGGTGCTTCAAGCAGCCGGACTCCCTGTTCCAGCTGGAAGAACGGTGCAAGCTCCAGAAATTCCTTCTCGTCCGCCAAGTCAACTAGGCTGGCCTGTTGTAGTCAAGCCTTGTACGGAGGGGTCAAGCTTTGGTGTCTCTATTGTGAAAAAGTCGACTGAGTGGAAGCGCGCGGTGAAGAAGGCATTTCGTTATGGACACCAGGCCGTTGTTGAGAAATATATTCCAGGTCGAGAGGTCGCCGTCGGTATGCTGGGAGACATCACTTTCCCTGGAGTCGAAATTATCGCACCAGGCGGATTTTACGACTTCAAGGCGAAGTATGGCAAAGCCGCGACTCGCTATCTCTGCCCTGCACCTTTGACTGCTCGCTTACAGAGAGTGTTGCGCGAATTGAGTGAGCAGGCCTATTTCGCGTTGGGATGTCGAGGTGCCGCTCGTGTGGATTTTCGGATTCATCCTAATGGGCGTCCCTATGTGTTGGAGTTGAACACGATTCCCGGTATGACTGGGCGGAGTTTGTTGCCGATGGCCGCCGCTCAGCATGGTATGACGTATGATGACTTGGTGGAAGCGATGTTACATGCGGCTTTGTCAAAAGAACGTCCAGCCGTTAGTCATATGACGATCAAAAGGGGAACGCAATCATGAGGAGGGACGACACCTTATCTTTACCGCGGCCTCGAAATAATCGGACGCTCAAACATGGGGCTTCGGTGGGGAGGAACGACAAAAAAGGCAAGGCATCTCCTGCTCGACGTGTTGTTGTGGGAAGCCTTGTCACTTGCTTGATCGTTGCGGTCGTCATTGGTGGACGTTCTGTGGTGCACTCTGTGAATGAATGGACCGAAATTCAACAAATCACCATCGTAGGCTTGGATCGTCTCTCACGTGAGGAGGTCATCACGAAGATGAATCTGAGCAAGAATTCGAGCTTGTGGTCTATCGACGTTGATCGGCTCGTCGGTCAGGTAGAAGCTCACCCTTGGATTCGTTCGATGACTCTTGATCGCGTATTTCCTCATTCTCTGGCTGTGCAGGTTGAGGAACGGCAACCGGCTGCTGTGTTAGCAGTCTCGAAAAAAGGTTATTTTCTCGACAAAGAGGGTCATTTATTACCAGGAGAGACGGCGAAGGCCAATGAGGCGTTGCCTGTTCTCGCAGGGATGGCTCCGAAATTTTTTAATGAGCATGTGGATGAAAGTCATCGACGTGCCAGACAAGGTATTCATTTGGCTGCATTATTGTCTGAGCACTTTCCAGGGCGCCCACGTGTGAATGTGGCACATGAACACACGACGATCATCGACCTTCCTCGTATTCGTGTGCAATTTGGGCAAGAAGCGGAACAACAGTGGCAACGATTTTTGGTCCTGTATCCAAGCGTCAAAGAGGTTATAGGCCGTCAATCACAGGAAGTGGATTTGAGATATTCTCAAAAAGTCATCCTTCGCAAGAGGACACTCTAAATCATGACAAAAAAAGAACACATTGTAGTGGGGTTAGACATCGGGACAACAAAGATTTGTGCGGTTGTCGGCGAAATTTTGTCGGACCGTTCCGTCAATGTGATTGGCATTGGTTCGCATCGTTCGACCGGTTTGCGAAAAGGGATGGTCGTGAATATGGAGAGTACCGTGGAATCCATCAAGCGAGCGGTTGAAGAGGCGGAATTGATGGCAGCGGTCCAAATCAATTCGGTGTATACGGGAATTGCAGGGAGTCATATCGGGAGCGAAAGCGCGCAAGGTGTGGTGGCGCTTAAAAAGCGTGAAGTCACGAAAGGTGACATTCGGCGTGCAGTCGATACGGCTCGTGGTTGTGCGGTGCCTCCTCCAGATCGACAAATTTTACATGTGCTTCCACGAGAATTCATCGTGGATGATCAGGAGGGCATTCGTGATCCTTTGGGAATTGCGGGTTCTCGCCTGGAGGTCGATGTGCATATTGTGACGGGAGCGGTGACGTCTGCCCAGAATCTTGCACGGTGTGTTAGCCGTGCCGGCTTAGATGTGGTTGATATTGTGTTGCAACCATTGGCCTCAAGTGCCGCGGTGCTTTCTCCAGAAGAGAGGGACTTGGGTGTCGTGATGGTTGATATTGGAGGTGGGACGACTGATGTGGCTATTTGGGTGGAAGGATGTATCCGGCATTCTGCTGTCATTCCCATGGGAGGGCATCATCTCACATCGGATTTGGCCATTGGTTTACGCACGGCGCCTGAAGATGCTGAAAAAATTAAATTGCAATATGGTGTGGCGACTAGTCAGTTATTAAATGAAGATGAAAATATTGAAGTCCCGAGTGTTGGGGGGCGTCCGCCGCGAGTGATGCCGAGAACTCTTGTTGCGCAGATTCTCTCGCCTCGCGTGGAAGAAATGTTCGATATGGTTCGTCGTGAAATTCGCCGTGCCGGGTATGACGGGATGTTAGTGGCTGGCGGAGTGTTAACAGGAGGCACGTCGTTGTTGCCTGGTATGTCGGATGTGGCAGAGCAAGTGCTCAACCTTTCTGTTCGTCTTGGGCGCCCTCTAGGGGTTGGTGGCTTGCGGGATATTGTACAAAATCCGATGTATTCAACGGCCGTTGGCTTAATCGTGCATTCTGTGAGTCAGGAAAATGAATTCGAAGTGGTCGGGGCTGGAGGTGGTAAACCTCAAAAATCTTCCCAACGATTGGGAGGAATGGTCTTCAAGATGAAGAGCTGGGTCATGAACTTTTTTTAACCCATGGAGGGAAAGGAGCCATGAGCATCGATGCCCCCATTAGCGACAACAATGAAACGACAACGAGAATTACCTGTAACAACAATCTGCCTGAGTAATGGCAGGAAGGAGGATTCCAATGTTTTCAATTTCTGATGAAGAACTCGCCACAATTAACATCAAGGTCGTAGGTGTCGGTGGTGCTGGCTGCAATGCAGTCAATACGATGATCGAAGCGGGTTTAGGGAGCGTGGAGTTTGTGGTGGCGAATACAGATTTGCAAGCGCTTGGTCGTTCGATGGCTTCGTACAAAATTCAACTGGGGCCTGAGCGCGCGCGAGGCTTGGGAGCAGGAGCACGTCCTGAAGTTGGCAAGGAGTCGGCACTCGAAAGTGAGAACCAAATTCGCGATGCTCTGGAAGGAGCGGATATGGTGTTTGTCACGGCTGGAATGGGCGGTGGTACCGGAACTGGTGGTGCACCGGTTGCCGCAAAAATTGCTCGAGAGTTAGGTATTCTTACTGTGGGCGTTGTGACCAAGCCATTTCAATATGAAGGGAACCGCCGTGCTAGTTTTGCAGAAGAAGGTATTCGCGAATTGAAGAAGCATGTAGACTCACTGCTGATTATCCCCAATCAAAAACTGCTTGGGATGGTCGATAAAAACACCCCACTGTTGGAAGCATTTAAAATTGCTGATGATGTGTTGCGTCAAGCGATCCAGGGTATTTCCGATGTGATTACGACCCCAGGTTTAGTGAATGTGGACTTTGCTGATGTGCGAACGGTCATGGGGTATTCCGGACGGGCGGTCATGGGTATGGGCAGTGCCAATGGTCCTACTCGCGCAGAGGAAGCGGCAAAACAGGCCATCAAGAGTCCATTATTAGAGGATGGCAGCGTGGAAGGGGCGAGAGGCCTGTTACTGAATATTACCGGGGGCCCCAGTATGACGTTGCATGAAGTGAATGAAGCGTCGAATATTGCAAGAGAAGCCGCTGATCCTCAGGCCAATATTATTGTGGGCCAAGTGATTAATCCTGACATGGGTGAAGAATTAACGGTGACCGTCATTGCGACTGGATTCGAACAGGGAGAATCCGTGTTGCGTTTCCCTAGCGAGCATCATTCAACCCTTGTGGTGGAACCTGTGAAGACCCCGCCATTGGTCTCAGTGGGAGTGGAGACTCATGGAGAACATGACATTGATGATATGGACCGTCCGACCTATCTGCGCCGGCAGACTGCTGCACGGCAGGCTACTGAAAATGGCAATGGGAACGGCAACGGCAATGGGAGTTTGCTCGTTGATGACGATTGGGATGTCCCGACGTTTTTACGGAAAAAGTCCGACAACTAATTCAGTCTGGCTCAAAAAATGTTTGTGGAAGGTTGGCGTCTGTGAACCCTGTATTATCTGATGTTGGCTTCACAAGTGAGGTCATTCCCGTACACCATTTCTTCGGCACACGTCAGCTCCCAGAGGGACTGCAGGGCTCTATTCACTTAGGAGAAGTCACCACAGGACCTTCGGCCTACCCCTTCATTGCAAGTTTGAAGCAAATCCACAGCACTCGGGTCGTCGTGTTCGATGGCCCGGTGAAAGCTGAGGTATTGTCGGAGGGAGAAGGGGATGCGATGGTCACCAACCAACTACATTTTTTACTTGTCGTTCGCACGGCTGATTGTGTTCCGGTGTTGTTGGTTGATCAAGAAGCCGGGGTCATTGGCGCGATTCATGCTGGTTGGCGAGGGGCGGTAGGCGGTATCGTCTCCAAAACGATTCAAACATGCGTGGAGCACTTTGGTTCAGATGTCGCACAGATACATTTGTCTATTGGACCTTCGATTGGTCCCTGTTGTTATGAAGTTGATGCCCAAGTGATTGATCCATTACACGCAAGCTATCCTGATTGGCAGGGCGTTCTTCAGGAAACCACAGAACGGAAAGGGATGTTGGATCTGAAGAAACTGATCTGGCATCAAGTTCTTGCGAGTGGCATTCCTGAACATCAAGTTGAACGCATAGAGGAATGTACGCATTGCCGTGATGATCTCTTTTATTCCTATCGTCGAGAGGGACGCGTCAACGGAACGATGATGAGTGGGATTATGTTGCCAGCTGAAACTGTAAAACGTACGTAGTGAAAAGTTAGAAGAAAGCCAGTAAATTTAGGCTTCTCGTTAATCTTACCTTTCCCACACGAAAGTGTGACTGTGACTTAAGAGGCATTCCCGTTTACAATGCTAGTTCCGGGAAGCCTTGGCTTGACCCTATTGAAAGAATCACCTTTTCTGTGAGCATAGCCGACCGAGTTCAGATCATTCGCGAGGGGATCCGGGAGGCCGCACTTCGAGTGGGGCGAGATCCGGCCACCGTCCAATTAGTGGCGGCCACCAAGACGGTCTCACCGAGCCTACTGGTTGAAGCCTATGAAGCGGGTCTGAGAATTTTTGGAGAAAACCGGCTGCAGGAAGCTCAAGAAAAAATCCCAGCAATTGGTCCTCGCCAAGGTCTGGGCTGGCATTTTATCGGGCGGATGCAACGTCGAAAGATTAAGGATATTGTCGGGAAGTTTGGCCTCATTCACTCGGTGGAAAGTGTCGAACAAGCGCATGCCATTGATGGTGTTGCCGAAAAAATTGGAATTCAACAGGGTATTCTTCTGGAAGTCAATGTGGCTGGAGAGGAGAATAAAGGAGGCTTTGTCAGTAACGACATCGAAGACGCCATTGCGAAAATAGATCGGTTTCCCCATGTGGCTATTCGAGGGTTGATGACGCTTCCACCTTTTAGTGACCATCCTGAAAACGTGAGACCGTATTTTTCAGAATTGCGGCAACTGCGTGATTCTCTTGCAGAACGAAAACTCACGCATGGAGGCATGATCGAACTTTCGATGGGAATGTCAGGTGATTATCATATTGCGATTGAGGAGGGAGCGACGATGGTTCGGGTTGGCTCTGCCATCTTTGGTCAGAGGAACTAGAACTCGACAAAGGTGATGAGGCCAATCATTGGATAACAATAAAGGAGCGCCATGTTTATTGCTGGGAATCTGTTAGAAGGCATCGCCACGGTTGTACATATGGTTCTTGAACTATATAAGTGGGTGATTATTATTCGAGTCTTTGTTTCCTGGTTCAATCCAGATCCATATAACTTCCTTGTTCAGCTATTAAGTAGGATCACTGACCCGGTCCTCTCTCAAATTCGCTATCAAATCCAGAAACGATTTGGATTGGGGATGGGTGGGTCGGGATTCGACTTTACCCCGATCATTGCGATTTTGTTAATAGTGCTTCTGCAAATATTCGTGGTAGAATCTTTGAGGGATATAGCGATTCGTATGAACTAAGGATGGCGGGGAAAGGGGATCGTCATGAAAATTACACCATTAGACATTCAACATAAAGTCTTGGATACCCAATGGCGGGGGTATCACAAAATCCAAGTTGATCAGTTTTTAGAAGAAATTGCCGAATCGGTTGAAGAACTCACCAAAGAAAATTTAGTCGCTAAGGAAAAATTATCCGCGAAAGATGAGGAGCTTGCTCAACTCAAGCGTGCTGAATCAACATTGACGAGTACCCTCATATCAACACAATCCTTTGTGGATCAATTGAAGCGCGGTGCGCAACGTGATGCGGAATTAGTCGTCAAAGAAGCTGAGTTGAAAGCCGAGGAAATTCTTTCGCAAAGTCGCGCCGAACTGGTAGACATGCGGCGGACGATCTCTGGGTTGCGGCAGCAACGGGCGTTGGTGTTAGATCGTCTTCGCACGACCTTGAGCTCGTTTCACCGATTAGTCGAAATAGAAGAACAACCGAATGCCGATCTGGGTTTATCATTTGAAGAGCCGGACGAATTCTCCGATTCCAATGACCCCCAATTGAATATCGAACCTACCGCACATCGAGAAGCGGGATAACTTTTCGTTCGCCCCGAAAATTTGTGGATCAATTCGATCCCATTACCCGTATACTCTGTGAAGGCATTCAGGCTGGGGTCTTCCCCGGTGCCGTCCTGTTTGTCCGCCACCAAGGAAAAATTCTCTTTCATCAAGCCATTGGGCACACGTCCTCTCTGCCAAATGCCTCTCCCGTTCAGGTTGATACCATCTATGATTTGGCTTCCCTGACAAAGCCACTGGCCACGGCTTCGTCCCTCCTTCTTCTGGTTCAGGCAGAGCGAGTCTGTCTTACGCAAAATCTAGAAACAATCTTAGAGAAAACCAAAGATGCGCCTTTGGGGCAAGTGACGTTGAGAGACTTGTTGTCTCATCAAGGCGGATTATCTGCTTGGAAGCCGTTCTATCAAGCCTTTCCTCCGGTCTTGTCCTCGGAGCTTGAGTTTCGGCAACAGCGTGTGCAAGCGGTGTTGGAGCTGATTCTCAAGGAACCGATTGATCGAGCCTCCTCGTTAACCAGTGTGTATAGCGACTTAGGCTATATGTTGTTGGGCTTTGTCGTCGAGCGAGTGACTGGTCAGACATTGGCCACTTTCACACAAGACCAAATTTTTCGGCCTTTGCAGGCAAGTGCACTGACTTTTGGAATTCAGGATGGAAAAGAAGAAGATGGCTTAAAGAATATTGCGCCCACGGAAGAAGATCCTTGGCGAGGGCATCTCCTTCATGGGGAAGTGCATGATGAAAATGCGGCGGCGCTTGGTGGGATAGCTGGACATGCCGGTTTATTTGGAACGGCGCAGGCCGTCGGGCAAGTCACCAAATCTTGGCTGGATAGTTATACAGGAAACCCCAGTATCTTTCAGCATGATGTATTCAGGCAGTTTGTGAAAGCGCAACCTGGAACGAGTTGGGGGTTGGGATGGGATACGCCTTCGCAACCTTCGTCATCGGGACAATGGTTTTCGCCGGAATCGTTTGGGCATTTAGGATTTACCGGCACCTCAATCTGGATCGATCCTATACGAGAATTGGAAGTCATCTTTCTGTCCAACCGAGTTCATCCCACACGCGAGAATCCAGCCATCAGAACCTTCCGACCTAAACTACACAATGCGATTATAGAGGGGCTTTGAGAGCTCCATAAGGAATAGACTGTGGGCGCACTATTCACTAATTGGCATTACAGTCTAATTTGGTAATTGCCGGGTTTCGGCCCGGCAGTCGAGATCCTTTTGTTTTGGCAAAAGGACCAACAACCATTTTGAGCGTGGCATGGCCCTTCGGGTTCCCTACGCAGTTCACAGACACTGGCAGTGGGCAAACTCGCTACCCTCAAACAATGCCCACCTTTTTCTCCTGCCTCGGTTTTACTGCTCGGCCATACCACCAGGCTAGGGGATTAGAAATGAAATGTAGGAGTAAACTATCAACAACAGATTTGATCTGTATGCTGGGATAGGCCTTCACCTCGTTCGTCTTAGGGGCAATGGTTTCCGCCAGAATCATTCGGGCATGTAGGATTTACAGGCAGGCCTATTTGGGTTGCCCTATCAGAGAATTAGAAGGAATCTTCCTGTCCAACCGGGTCCATCTCACTCGCGATAATCAAGCTATTAAAACTTAGCGACCCAAGCTACACGATGTGATTATTCAAATAGCGTCTAGCTAATTTCTAGTGCTGCGGGATTGTATTGACCAAAGACCCTCTGCCCCGTACACTAAAAATCATGTCTTACCGTGAACGAATTACAATTGAATCTGGAAAAAGAGGGGGGAAGCCTTGTATTCGAGGGCTACGGATTACCGTCTATGATATTCTCGAATATCTTGCCGGTGGCATGTCTGAACAACGAATATTAGAAGATTTCCCTGATTTACAGATAGAGGATATTCGAGCATGCCTGGCGTTTGCAGCGGATCGTGAGCGGAAATTGGTTTCGGTACCTCCGGCGTGAAGCTCCTCTTCGACGAAAATCTGTCACCCAACCTGGTTCGTCTTCTTTCCCACCTTTTCCCTGAATCTAAACATGTTCGCGATGTTGGTCTTGCCGCTGCGGATGATGACCTGGTTTGGGCATATGCCTGTCGTCATGACTTTGTCATCGTTTCCAAAGATTCCGATTTCCATCAGCGGAGTTTTGTAAAAGGGCCGCCACCTAAAGTGATTTGGCTTCGATGCGGTAATGGAGGCACTCATGAAATCGTGGAACTTCTTCTGAGTCACCAAACACATATTGAAATCTTCCAAAAGAATTCTGAGGCAGCCTTCCTGGAAATAGGATAAGACAAAGTAGCTTTAACTCTTCTCAGTGCTCCAATCTGGATCGATCCTATACGAGAATTGGAAGTCATCTTTCTGTCCAACCGAGTTCATCCCACACGCGACAATCAAGCTATCAAAGCTTTCAGACCTAAACTCCATGATGCGATTATTGAGGCGCTTTGAGAGCCCCATAAGGAATAGAGTGTGGGGGCACTATTCACTAATTGGCATTACAGCCTAATTTGATAATTGCCGGGTTTCGGCCCGGCAGCCGAGGTCCTTTTTTTTGAGAAGCGGACCCAAAACCATTGATACTCATTTCAGCCTCATCAGATTGAGCGGACGCGGGAAATAGGAGGGTGCTCCAACTCGCGGAGCCTGTCCTGAGCCTTGTCGAAGGGCTCAAACAAGGTTTGCCTATGCTTGAAGACCGTCCGCACATAAGGCCGAACAGCAGTCGTCGTACTGATGGGAGCAGGATGAAGCAATATATGGGCAACTCTTTTAGCGTGGTCCGGCAATCAACCAATTATACTGGCGGATGAAAATCTGGTGCTGTATTTCAAGGTCTGACCACAAATCTGCCTCCCGCCCAGGAGGCTGATAGGTTGATAGAGGGTCTTTGTGATATGATGACTCCGACACCAAGCGGTCTCTAGGACATCGTTCTCCTTCCTGCCACTGTCAGTCGTGAGTCAGGGCCAAGCTCCTTTCCTGGTATTTTTGCTTGTCAAAACAGTCGTTCTTCCTTGGGCCTGGTGGTTACCCTGGCCGTGCTCACCGAGTCACTTTTTTGATGCCTCCAGGTATAAATGGGGAGTAGGCTAATCTAAGAGAAGCGAGAGAAAGGTTGGGGAAACCAAGGTTCCTGAATCGCGAGTGGTCTTGCCACATGGACTGCGTCTCGTCGTCTCCATGCTGCGGAGAAGGGTCCGGCCTTTCGATGTAGCGCACTTGGAGGTTAATGCTCGTGAGGAGGAGATGTTGGCCTATCGGGTTATTTGCGATGGATTTGAAGCCAGCGCACGTTCAGGAGCTCAAACTGTTTCGTATAACTATGGCATGCGTCTGGAATGGGATTTTGCCAATCAAATAAAAGATCAGTGTATTTAATTTGGCGTGGTCCTAAGAGAGGCTTGTGTGTTTTGTCGGGGTACGGTAGTGAAGGGAGTGGATACTTGAAAATGATGAATATTGAGACGAACGGAGGATCAGATGAAATTAGCAACGAATTGGGGTGGTAAAAGTCAAAAGCCGAAAGCTTCGGGACCCTCACCAAAAACACGGTGGGATCTATTGGGAATAGCTGATCCTCGGAAGGGATCTGATCCTAAGTCGATTGAGGAAATTAGAAAGCAAGCTCAGCTTATTTCCTGTGATGGATTTCGGCAAAGCGTGCCGACCACGCCAACTGTTGAGAAAACAAAAAAGGTCACCCTTGCCAAACCCAAAAAGGCACCCAAAAAGCCAGTCAATAAACCAGCTAAAAAGTCGAAACAAGGCGCGACGGACTCCTAAGGGCATTCCAATGGCCCATGAGTGATGCATGCTATGTTTTCTGTGTTTACAGTCATTGGATTGAATTAATGAGTGTGAAAGTAAAGCTGATGGCCCTAAAAATAAAACGTGTCTGACCCCTAATCGAGCTCTATGAATTGATACAATCAGGGAATTGGCAGTCATCTTCCTCTCCAACCGCGTTGATCCCACCCGTGAGAATCAAGCCAATAAAATTTTCCGACAAAAATTTCATGATTCGATTATTGAGGGGCTTTGAAAGTTCCCATATGTTTGAGACCACTTTTTCACAAACTGGAGTTATTCGTATGTTCGAGTGTTGCCGGGTTTCGTCCCGGCAGCCGAGATCCTTTTGTTTCGGCAAAAGGACCCAAAACCATTGACGCCCAGTTCGACCCCATTAGATTATGCGGACGCGGGAAATAAGAGGGCGCACCAACTCGCTCTGCTCAAACAAGGTGCGGCAATACTGAAGAGCGTCCGAGCAAAAGGTCGAACTGCAGGCGTCATTCTGATGGAAACGGGATGAAGCAATTTATGTAATAGCTCTTTTTGTTCGGTCCGGCAATCACGCAATTGTGCTGGCGGATGAAAGTTTGATGTCGTATTTCAAGGCTTGACCCCAAAGACTTATGATGGGATAGAACATCATGGTAGATTGGCATGGACTGAGATAACTTCACTAAAGGCTCCAAACTTTTCTTCTTCAATCGAATCTCCTCTAATAACTTTTTCACAATTTCTTTAGGACGACAGGATTTCTTTTTAAGAAAATCAAATATGCCCTTTTGAATCAATTGCTCCTTGTTGGACGCCTAACAGAGTCCGCAGTTGACAATTGGTCCCAGACGAGGACTCTGTTCAGTCGCACTGCTTTTTAGCGTCTGCTGCATTTGCCTCGTTAGGCATCGTTCCCAGTCGATGATTGCACACTTGAATTGCCTTGTTCCTGTATGTATTGCTTCATCATTGCAAGAAGATGCCTTTTGTTTAGCAGCCTCAGTTCCTCATGAAATTTTTTGAGTTGCTTAATTTCACCACTCATATCGAAGCCCACTGGATGTACCATTCTACCTGCTGCGACGCCAGCCTGGTATAAAGCTGCAGCAACTGCGAATAGGTAAATTGGCAACAAGTTAGGCTTCTCGTCTGGGCTTGGTAAAACTAATCCATTTTCGCGAACCACTATAGGAAAGCTTGCAGTTCCGCCCGCAGGATTGCCATGTTTCACCATCGAGAATGTACGATAGTTGGCGAACTCTGCGTCTCGCTCCTTTGTATCATTGAATATTTCAGTGATTTGATTTCGAACACTCCACGGCTTGCGATTCTCTGTTGTATGACTGAGCCACTCGTCCTCGCGCCCAGGAGACTGAGCGATGTACTGTAAATCTAGACGTAATTCTATGAGTGTCAGGAGCAAGGTAGCAGCATCGCGGACGAAACCCTTTGATGCAAGAAGTTCGATAGAAAGGGTGCATTCGGACATCCGATGAAAAACGCCAGCTACGACGATCATAGGGGCGGCCTTACTTGTCTGAGCGTTCTGCGTTAATAGAGAATTAACGGTTTTGAGTATGGCCGTTCTCATCTTTTGAACGCGTAAGCCAATCTCTTTGGTTGTATGATCGTTGAAATTTGGTAATTCAGAAATGTCTATGCTTCGCACGATTTGGCTCCCTTTTCTGCTACAAAAATTCCGATGCTAAACATAACTGGCTTCGTTGAAATGGTGATACAGTTCGGGTGCTTAAATTTCGATGATTAGGCGGATCCGTATAACGCCACTTTCTTGTATGGGTTTAAAGCCCGTCCGGCGCGGATGGCACCATTCCTGTCCCGAAGGACATCAGACCACAAGCTACCCCCCTGGAATGGCGGAGTAGAGATTCTTAGGTACTTGAAGAAATAAGTCAAATGCTTGGAAGTTTCTTACTGATCCATTTACCTTCGTGGCCGTAATGAGGAGAAAAGCAAGAAGCTACTAATAATACTTATGGGGAAGATCAACAACATCATAGTTGGAGTGAAGAATGGGGGTTGGGCGTTTGAAAGAGATTGTTCTCGGAGAGTCTCCGGGAAGGGGCGTGAGGCTACTGGAACGATTTGCCAATCGTTTCGATCTTCCGGAACGCGTGCTTGATAGTCATTGAAGGTCAGGACGGGGTCGGCCCCTAAGGCTCGACTTGAAGGGATTTGGGGTATGCGAACAAAGACGATAGCTTCGATATCTTCCTGGAGATGGCGTTCAAATTGTGTGAGGGTTCGGTTCGTCGTCTCTGCAGTTCCTTGTACTATCGCTAACAGATCTTGGCCAGCTGTTTCAAATGCCATCCGTGGGAATAGTCGGGTTTGTTCTTGCGTGAGGTAGTCATAAATTTTTTCTCCTGACGTCAAGTTTTGTTCTTTGGCCGCCACGTAATAAAAGGCCCCAATAGCCTTGAGATAACTCGTTGGGCCTTTCATGGGCAGAGCCCAGCCCTGACTTCTCAAGATGTCGATGCTCAGGCCCGTACAGTTTGCTTTGGCATGGTGATAGAGAAAATCATGACGATAAAATTCCTCAAATATTGTTTGAGCTGCTGTTTGAACCTTCTGGGCGATGCGGTCCTGCCGAAGAATGGCGACCAAGAGGTAACTTGGTCGATAGTAGGATTGCCCACTATTGAGATCCATCAAGTAATGATCCAGGGGAAGCATACTTGGGATGATGCCTTTTTCGCTTTCGATATCTAAATCATAAAAATTGTTCATCGTCCAATCGGCCATTTGACCTTCTGGTCCAACCCGGCCTGTCACAAGGCCGAAGTGTCCTCCGTGTGCTTCGTCATCATCGCCTTGAGCTCCATTGAGCATGAGACCCAGTACTGCGTGATTGGTCCATTCGCGTGCTGTCTCGGTGTTGCGTTCCCACACTATTTGAGTATGGAAGGGTGCTGATGCTCCTCCGCCTTGGTCCTCAATGAGGGTCGTGAGCGACGGTGGGGATTCTGATGTTTTTGCAGGTGGTTGATTGAGATCGAGTCGGAACTTTTCGGGCCATATCATTTTGGCGAGAAACGTGGAAGGTTGTTCACTCTTATCGAAAGCACCGCGAAGACGAAGGGGCTGGTTTTGGAAATATTCTGCGGTGGAGTCGTCATAATAGGATCGATTGGAGGCGATCTGTGGGGTGAGTTTGAGCGGGATTTTTGGGCCATTGTGCAATGTAATATGTGTGGCGGATTTATCAAGCTGGGCATGTTGCACGACATCCGGAGAGCTAAGCCATATGAGAAATGGTCGGGGTGTCGAGGAGGTATTTTGATCATTGACTGGTATGGCGATGACTTCGTCTTGGAAGTACCACAGGGCCTGTTGGGGAACGTTACAATTGTTGCAATTCCCTGTTGTTAGAGTAAAATCTGCATTCTGAAATAAGCCAAGGTGTTCCAGAGAGAGAGCATGGCTTGAATGGCTCTTTGCAAGGCCTGCGGCATTGTCCGTGGGAATGGGCGCAGAAATCCCAACATCCGTGCACGAGATAAGGCATAGGATGCCTAGGGCACCTGCCCGGAATTTATTCTTCAAGAAACGAGCCGTGACAGAGGAGAAAAGAGGAGTCTTGTGGTGGCCTACGAATACTTGGCCAAGGCATCCCTGCATTGCATAAAGGGAGCAATGGTATTAGGCGTCGGAATATTCGACCCACGTTTCTTTTTCGGCGAGGTATTTTGGGCCTTTGAAGTTGAGGCGGGTACGCATTTTCGTGAAACCGAGAACGCGAAGTTGATCGGCAAGATCTTTGGTGGTTTCTTGTATGGTTCGGTGAATCTTGGAATCGAGCGTGAGTGCCTCATACATGATGGATCCGTTATAACCGCCCTCTACTCGTTTGATGGGGATCATTCGATTAAAATATCGATCGCTAGGGTCGGTCCCTTCCAATTGATGCTTTTCCACAACGGCATTTTTGACTCGAAAGGATAACGGGAGAGATGTCATAGATGTTGCTCCGGCGAATAGAGACACATGATTTTTTATGTACGATTCAATTGATGAATTGAGACCTTTATGAAAGGATTATCCTAGAAACAGCAGTTGGGCGCGGAAAAGATGTGCAAGGAGTTCATGTGCATAAGGAATTTGAAAAACTCGTGGTCACCTTGGAGGTGAGGAGAGGCTTTTCAAGTTTCTTAGGTGCGTGAAGAGCTTGTGCAGATTTTCGTGATCCAATTGCTGTTTCTAGGATTATAGGCTGCAATGAAATGTGCTGCAAGCTTAGTTGACTTGTGTCAGAAACGGCACGTACTCTTCAGGACGCTTAAGATAAACTACGGATATGGGAAAGGTTGTGTTGTGTCATGGATAGGGAATCATCAGCTGCCGATATTCCAATAAATCTTCCCAATAGTCTCACCGTTCTTCGCATTCTCTTAGTCCCTGTTTTTGTTGGGTTTTTACTCTACGGCCACTATGATCTTGCCCTTATCACTCTTCTGATTGCGGCCTTGACCGACATTCTGGATGGCATGGCTGCCCGCATGACGAACCAACAGACGCGTCTTGGGGAATACTTGGATCCCCTCGCCGACAAGCTTCTGTTGATGTCGGCCATTATTACGCTGTCCGTTCTGGATTTTATCCCAATTTGGGCAGTCATTGTGGTGGTGAGTCGCGATGCTATTTTACTGGCTGGCACTCTGCTCGCGAATTTGACAGAGACGGATATTGATATTTCTCCCACCGCATTAGGCAAAGGCACGACCTTCGCCCAAATTTGTTATGTCATTGCCGTGATGCTGCATGTGACCAGAGAAGTCCCTGACTATCTGGTTGATCCGTTTTTGTGGATCATGGTCGGGCTGACATTTGGATCAGGCGTACATTATTTGTTGCGCGGGATTCAACGCTTGAATGGATCCAATGGGAATACTGATTCAG
>JAJDBQ010000159.1 GCA_029261255.1 Nitrospirales bacterium | reverse complement strand
GGCTTGAAACCTTGACCGTATTTCGATAAAAGATCATAATCGCTTTCTCGTGCCGAAGTGGCGGAATGGCAGACGCACCAGATTCAGGTTCTGGCGCCTTCACGGGTGTGCGGGTTCAAATCCCGCCTTCGGCACCATCTTCATTCTTGGTTATCCACAAACCACTTACACCTTCCCGTTGCCCCTCTTACTCTTTCTATCCTCCTATTTGAACGTAGTGTTCTATAACGAGTATTCCCCATTCATGGGGTGACCGGAGCATAGCGGAGGCACGAGGGGGCTGGCCCCCTAAGTGGGAGCAGGAGCCAGGCAACCGCTCATGCGACTTCATATCCCGCCTTCGGCACCATCTTCATTCTTCGTTATCCACACACCACTTTCACCTACCTAATGCCCCTACCACTCTTTCGATCCTTCTATTTCTGCTTCGTATTGAATCCCACTGTTACCGATTCCTCGTTAATAAAATAGAGCAGGTTAAAGGATCCGCCTGCCGAACCGATCGACCGCTTACTCTTCCCGCTTCAGCAGCTCATGCTCTCCAACAGTTTCAAAAGAATTTTGGTGATGCCGGATTTCGGCCCGGCAGCCGAGGCCCTTTTGTTTCGGCAAAAGGGCCCAAAACCATTGACGCCCAGACAGGCTTGATGGGATGGGACAGACGCGAGCCTTAGCGAGAACAGACCAACTCGCTGCGCTCAAACAAGGTCTGCCAAATCATCAGAGCGTCAGTCCCTTAGGCCTGTCAGCAGGCGTCGAGAAAGTGGAAGACGAGGAAAACGTGGATTGGTTGAACTAACAAGGATTTTGATTTTTTAGGATATCATCTCACTCGCGATGGCGTGACGGTGGCGCAAAGCTCCGGCTTTGCTGAATGACTTCTTTGAACAATCCTTCAGATACTGGAGTTCGAAATTTTCTAGGGCATATAAGCGTTATCTTCTCAAGATTTCCAACAGCCCTGCATCGATAATATGGAGCTCAGCAACAATCACGAAACACACAAGATTCATGTGCCGTCAAACCTCGCATACAGTCCATCGTGGCGTTCGTACAAACAGAAACAGGCAGCAGTGGCTGCAAACTTTTCCGAGCAAAGAATCAAGATCGCGACACAAAAACTGTTCCCATAACAACACAACTTGCAAGCTATTCATTGATAGACTTGACCGGGCTAGTTTAGTTACCTTGCCAAAGGAACTGCTGATACCAAAGAGAAAATCCCTCTAGGAATCTAAAGGCGAATTTTCATTCCTCTTGGTGTTCGGCCATAAACCTGACAGGGATACGATAAAAGCACATCGATTTACAAATCGCGAGGTAAGGTAGGGATGCGTGCGGTCGTCATTGTTCTTATAAGTAGCCTGTTCATAGGATGTATGACTTCCGTGAACCATCTGATAGCCCCTGAGTACCCGCCAACCCACATCTCCACCAAGTCATCTGCGAACCAGTTGGCAGCGCCGGAATACCTGCCAACCCCCATTTCCACTCAGTCATCCACGAACCATCTAATAGCCCCGGAGCACCTGCCGGCCCACATCTCCACGACGCATGCCATGAACGATGAAGTACAGCGGCTCCTCCCTCCCTCCGATTGGCTAGAGAAGCTGCCAAGAAAGAACGTGCGGCGATGATTGCAATTGCCATCGTGCTGCTGAGCAGCCTGTTCATCGGGTGTATCACATCAGCAAACCATCAGATCGCTCCAGAGCACTTGACGACGAAGATTTCTGTCAAGCAAACGACTAAAGAGCAAGTCCAACGTTTGCTAGGCCCTCCAAATTGGTTACAGAAATTTCCCAGTCAAGATATGAGCCATGAACGCTGGAGTTATTGGTGGTCTGGTGGTCATCACATCAGCAAGGTCAATTCCCTGCTGACAGTGGGCTCTTTGGCGCCTAGAATGGATGCTCACTCGGCAAGAGCACAATTGCATGGGCTCACAATAGCGTTCTCAAAAGATGGACGAGTCCAATCCATCACTCGACATGCTTCCAGAGGGCACTAGCAGCCTCTTCATCACACACCGCCATTTTACCTCTTGTTCCCTAGCTGCCATCCTTCTTCGAGAGCACGACGATTCACATCGACAGCTCGTCTTTGATCCATCTATAGGAAAAAACAACTCACGGCAGTTGAAGTTTGAATTTAGAAAAGGACTTGCTCAACATATTGACAGAATACCTGCGGCTACCTAGAGTCAACTTCACTCGATCGTGTATTTCTTCAAATAACACAACTCCGCTATGTTAACCCGCACGGCAACTCTCGAATCTTCCCATGGCCAAAGCTTCAAAATTTAGCAACATTCCTCGAGGGCGGACATCTCGAGGAGTCCATAAAGCTATCATTGAGTATTTACATGAATTAGGGGATACCTTCGATGGTCAAGCCATGCTGGACATTCCGTGTGGTGCCGGAAGCTTCCTTTCCTCATTGCGCCGTTATTTCCCGAAGGCCCTCCTACGAGGCTGTGACCTCCATAAACCCGTTCATGTCACAGAGAAGAATTTTTCCCAGATTGATGCCAACCACCCCTTCACCGTGTTTCCAGATACGACGTTTGATTTCATTTTTTCCATTAGTGGCGTGATGGAATTCGATAACACCCTCCAGTTTTTTACACAATGCGGTAACCATTTGCGTGATGGAGGTGTATTTGTGGTGACGAACGATAATGTGACTGGTATTCGAGATCGCCTTTCCTATTTCTGGTTAGGCAAACCCAAGCAATATTCACTGTTTGTTGCTCAAGATCAGCCGACCTGGAAAGTCATTCCTCTTTCAAACATGATCAGGATTCTTCAAGACGCAGGATTTCGTATTCAAGAAATACGCTATGTCTCATTGCGATGGAAAGACTGGTTACTACTCCCTTTGGCAGTGCTTATCTACCCGATTCAATTACTCCACATGAAAAAAACCAACCCTTCAAAACAAAACACACTTTTCCATGAGATGTATCCCTTTCGCTCCCTCCTGTCCCGGCATTATATTATCGTGTGTAAGAAAGGAACTTCACCGCCACCTTCACACCTAACCAGTGGGCCAACTGCCTGAGAGAGGACTAAGATTTCAGCCTACTTGGCCTCGCCCTGCCAGAGCATCTCGTATCCCAACTCCATCGCGTCGGAACACATTGCCGTCACAGCAGCAAACGTCTTGTGAAAGACCTCGTCGGCATGCGATTTCTCATGATCCTCAAAGGATTTCCAATACGTCACGATCGCATAATGTTCATCTGCCGCTTGGGAAGTATTAAGAGAACCTTGTTCGGACACAAACCCTGAAAATTTAAACACTTGGCCAGCAATAAATCCGCCTTGGTCATCTCCATAGGCTTGCTTCACCACCATGCACATTTCACCGACAGCTGTTTCCAGCTGATCAAAATTCACACCCGGCTTGAGTTTTACAGTATTCAAAAGCATTTTTGCCCCAAAGGGGATGGAAATAGGACCAAACATGATAACCTCCTCAAAAGAAAACAAGCATCCATGGCTCGGCGATTGAACGCATCCAAACTGTTCTCCGATATACGTAGGCTACCATAAGACCGAAAGCCTTTCACCTCATGTTTTTCATCGATTTTCTTCTAACCCATTACGTTCTTTTCATTGACGGAATTCCTCGCAAATAGTCAAAATAGATGGCATTTGTCCTAGACACCGCTCACGTGTGTCCTAATTTATATCTTGCTGCATCATTCACTTGGCCGATTGAAAATGGGTAAATCATGAATTCCTCTCCCTCTGATCTCGACACGCTGAAAACAAAACTCAAGGCCACCTGGATGGCTGGTGATTTTGGTGTTATTGCAAAGTCCTATGAAACAGGAGCTGCTCATTTTGTCGATCGCCTGAATATCGAACCAGGGGACAACGTACTCGACGTCGCATGCGGCACTGGCAATTTATCCATTCCTGCCGCCAAATTTGGTGCGAACGTGATTGGAGTGGATATCGCCGCCAATCTCATTGAACAAGCCCGAGCCCGCGCTAAGGCTGAAAACATCACCGCCTCATTCGAGGTCGGAGACGCTGAACAATTACCCTATGACGACTCCAGTTTTGATACCGTCATGACGATGTACGGCGCCATGTTTGCGCCACGTCCCGAATTGGCTGCTGCTGAAATACTCCGCGTTTGTAGAAAGGGAGGCACCATTGCCATGGCCAATTGGACGCCAACGGGATTTGTCGGACAACTGTTCAACATCGTTTCAGGGTATGTCCCACCACCCAATATGCCGTCGCCAATCAAGTGGGGAGAGCAAAAGACTGTCCGCCAGCGCCTCGGCAATCATGCCAATGTACAATTTACTACACCCCTCATCTCTTTCACCTACCCATTCACACCGGAAGCCGTTGTTGATCATTTTCAACTCTATTTTGGCCCAATACACAAAGCCTTTCAGGCGTTAGAAGCCGACCCCAACAAGCAAATAGCCTTGCGAAACGATCTAACGCGCTTGTGGACAGATCATAATCAACGCTCTGACGGCACAACCTTCGTCGAGTCGGAATATTTAGACGTGCACGCGACCAAGCTCTGAATCGTTTGTTGATCTCCAATTCCAGAGCCCATTCCTCTAGTCTTGTCCGCCGTTTTCCGATATATACCGATAGAGAGAAAGATTTCATGAGGCTTGATATAATCCTTGTAAGAGCGCAACTCATCTCTTTGCGCATTCTTGCGAATTAGGAGGAGCTATGTTTGTCAGTAACATTGAAGACATTCCGGGGAAAACGATCACCACTTGCTATGGTATCGTGTCCGGCAGCACCGTCCGCACCAAACATCTTGGACGTGATATTTTCGCCAGCATCAAGAATATTTTTGGCGGGGAATTGAAAGGGTATACGGAACTCTTGGGTGAATCGCGAGATGAGGCCTTGGACCGGATGAAAGCCCAAGCCCAACAATTAGGTGCCAATGCTATTGTGAATGTGCGTTTTTCAACTTCATCCGTCGCCGCAGGAGCGGCAGAAATTTATGTGTACGGCACAGCGGTGACTGTAGAGTAAAATCTGATGGATGGACTAATAATTTCCCTCATTTTTCTCGTCCTCGGTTATGTCTTCGGGAAACTAGCTGAACGCAGGCATTACCGTTCCATTCATGCCAGGGAGGAGATCCTGGTACGTCTTCCCACCACATCTTGCAAAAAACCTATCAAAACAAGCACCCCAATCAATCATGCCGAATTGGTACATGGCCATGTCGTCATCTCAATCGATTATTTCAAGCGATTGCTTGCCGGCCTACGGAATTTTTTTGGCGGAAGCGTTCGCTCGTACGAGACACTTCTTGATCGAGCCAGACGAGAAGCAGTCTTGCGCTTAAAAGAAAGTTGCCCCACAGCCAATGAAATCATCAATCTCCGCATTGAAACGTCATCCATCTCCAAAGGCGGTAGCGGTGATCGAGTGGGATCGGTCGAAGTTTTGGCCTATGGCACCGCCATATACTATGAACAAGCCTCCACTCAGCCTTCCCTCCTGTGAACTATCAACCTTCCCTGCCTGAACATAACGACAACGTATCGCACCAGCACCCGGTGCGAGAATTGTTCATGCTCGTAACCGGGGTCCTGGTTTTCGTTTTCATCGGGTATTGGGCTCTGGGTTTAGTTGTCGACGTGGCCGTTGATTATCTCTCCGACGAACAAGAAGCCTCATTGCTCACCGAATTCGATATAGATTGGGGCTTTGGTGAAGAGTCGATGCCAGATGAGCAAGCCAAGCTGCAAGATCTTGTTGATGCCTTCAAACCCTGCCTCTCTCTGCCCTACCCCATAACTGTCAGCCTCGTGGAATCAGATATGGTGAATGCCATGGCAGTTCCCGGAGGAAAAATGGTGGTCTTCTCAGGACTGTTAGATTCTCTGTCCTCAACCAATGGCCTCATGTTTATTCTGGCTCATGAGCTCGGTCACTTCAAAAATCGCGACCACCTGCGTTTAATGGGCAGAGGGATTGTCTTGAGCATTCTAGCCACGTTGGCGTTCGGTGGGGATTCAGGCATTTCCGATATCTTGGCCTCAACGATTAATCTGCGAACAGCCAAATATTCTCAAACTCGCGAAAGCCAAGCCGATAAAACCGCCCTACATGCGCTCCAATGCCACTTTGGACATGTCGGCGGTGCAACCGAACTCTTTGAAAGCCTGAAATCTCAAGAAGAAGAATCTGATTTCGAGATGCTCCATTATTTTGATACCCACCCTGAACTCCAACAACGCATTGACGACCTCGACCACTTGTCTCAAGAGCTGGGATTCTCGCAAGAAAAAACCCAGGAACTAATTACACAATAAAACAAGATTTTCTTATTCGAATCATCAACCAACAATACATTATAAATGTAATGCAAAAGACTGACCGACTCAAAAATGAAATTGGTTTACTTAAACGAAAACTTCGCGTAGGGGATCCCACTGCTGAGAATAACCTTGCTGTTATCTATCGAAAATTGGGCAACAGAAAAAGAGCTTTTTTTTGGTGGAAACGAGCAGTAGAAACTTGGGGAGATGGCGATAGTCTTTTAGAAATAGGCTACTGTTATCAATATGGCATTGGTGTTCGCCGTAGTAAAAAAAATGCGTCTCAAGCCTATTGGAAAGTCATCCAATCAACTAACTGTACCGAGTATGGGTGCGAAGAAGCTAAGTACCATCTAGCCATCTCATTATTAGATACCGGTGAAAATTCTGTTATTAAAAGAACAATCATAAAGCTTCTCGAAGAAGCCGCTACTGACGGAGATTTTCCTCAAGCTTTCGCCCTACTAGAACAATTGAAGAAAAGGACTCCGCGTCAGTTATGTCGATGTCGAAGAAGCCTTCTTCGATCACTGGGGGGGCAATCCCAATGCCGATTACACGCTCCACGAATAAAACGACGTATTCATAGACATAAGTAATCCATCAGACCAACAGTACGAGGGACTCGATGATTTCTCAGACAGGCACAGAGGTCTTTTACCCTGATAGAGAATATTCAAATTGATGGTAGGATACGCCCACTCCAAGCCAAACCGGTTAATTTCCTATATATTCGCAACAAGAGACCGAGTCTGATGATAAAAATTTCTGATTTTGCCATCAAGTTCTCAACGTGAAAGATTAAATTTGATGTCATCATGGAACAAGATCATTAATGACTTGAACAACGAGTTGGCGCAGCTCACGTTCGGTCAACCAGTCACGCATATCTATAATCCGTTGGAGTATGCTCGCCGTGCTCATGATCAATTCATCCGAAAATTTGGCGACGGAATGAAAGAAGCGATATTTTTGGGCATGAATCCTGGTCCCTATGGCATGGCACAAACTGGTGTGCCCTTTGGCGAAATTACTCATGTCCGAGATTGGCTTGGGATCGAATGTCCGATCGATCGCCCTCCGATGGAACATCCCAAGCGACCCATTCAAGGATTTGATTGTCCTCGGAGTGAAGTCAGCGGACAACGTCTGTGGGGATTCTTCAAGGACACGTGTGGTGAGCCTGAGGTCTTCTTCACACGTTTCTTCGTGGTCAATTATTGTCCTTTGGTTTTCATGGAAGAGAGCGGCAAGAACCGAACGCCAGATAAACTTCCCGCAGATGAGCGTGAAGCTCTTTTTGCGATCTGTGATCGCGCTCTCGTGCGTATTGTCGATCGACTGCAACCCAAACTCATCATTGGCGTGGGACGCTTCGCAACGGATAGAGCCAAGGCAGCCCTTGATGGACGGTCCCCGTCGATTGGGACTATCTTACATCCAAGTCCAGCCAGTCCGGCGGCTAATCGCGGGTGGGCGAAAGCCGCAGAAACACAACTCAACGCACTAGAGGTCCACCTTCCATAGAATCATCACGTAAGATTCGCTGACAAATACATAAACAATAAGTAAAGAGAGCTTCATGAACAAAAAGAATCTGATGGGATATGCACTAAAAAATGGCGAAGGTCCTCATATTGATTTTCGCGGAACCAATATGACCGTGAAAATCGCTGGGGAGCAAACCCAAGCGGGATATTCATTGATTGAAATGATTCATCCGCCTAACATTGGCCCAGCCTTGCATGTTCATCCGACAGGTGCTGAAGCCTTTTATGTCTTAGAGGGCGCCTACCATATTCATTGTGATGCACACACATATCAAGCCAACCCTGGGGATTTCGTCTTTATTCCAACGGGCACCCCTCACAATTACAAGTCAGGCACGGAAGGAGGAAAAGTTCTCGTGCTTTCTCCGTCAGGTCTTGAACAATACTTCGCTGAAGTAGCCAAGAACCTTGCAGTCGGTCCTCTCACTTGGGAAGTGGAACAAGAAATTGCCAAA